>NZ_JALJZW010000007.1 GCF_024171495.1 Deinococcus sp. HSC-46F16 | reverse complement strand
GGGTGGTCTTGCCGTGGTCGACGTGCCCGATGGTACCCACGTTCACGTGGGGCTTGGTCCGCTCAAACGTTCCTTTTGCCATGATGATTTCCTCCTGAAAGGGGATGTCTCTGGGACAAGCCAGCCTGCACAGCATACCGGCCGGAGCCGGGGGCATGTAACCCGGAAAGCGTAAGGAAATGCGGCCCGCTTGAGTAAGCAGGCCGCGTTCCCGGCTGGAGCTCTTGGTCGGGATTGAACCGACGACCTCTCCCTTACCAAGGGAGTGCTCTACCACTGAGCTACAAGAGCGGAGAAAAAAGCGGGAAACGAGACTCGAACTCGCGACTTTCAGCTTGGGAAGCTGACGCTCTACCAACTGAGCTATTCCCGCGTGTGGTGGGCAGGGGCGGATTCGAACCGCCGTACACTTTCGTGAACAGATTTACAGTCTGTCGCCTTTAACCACTCGGCCACCTACCCGTCCTGCTCGTCCCGGCCCGGATTGTCACGGCATGGGCCGTGTGGAGCCACCCAGGAGAATCGAACTCCCAACCTTCCGATTACAAGTCGGGTGCTCTACCAATTGAGCTAGGGTGGCAGCCCTTCCCGGAACCGGCGGGGACAGATTTCTGCCCCTGAGTGCGAAAGTTTCGCGCTTGCCGCGCTGACTTCCGGCTGTGAATAGTAGCACCGGCTCCAGGGGGTGTCAACACGGCCCCGCCGCGCTATCGGGGTGGAGTTTGAGAAGCGTTCGGCGGCCCGTCTGATGAAGCCGGACTGAAGGCAGCTTCCGCCCCACCTCCGCCATATCGCGCATTTGCCGCCCAGCCCATCGGCGTAGACTGACCGCTCTCCGGCCTGCTGAGCTGCCGAAATCTGCCCACCCCCGCCTGTCTTCGCCCTCTTTCCCCCTTGAGGTACCTCTCCCTTGGACAGTTTGCGAACCCTCTGGCCCTACCTGCGGCTGCACCGCCGCCAGTACGTGATCGGGTTGATCGCGGTGGTGATCGCCAACAGCGTGAACCTGCTGCCGTACTACTTCATTCGCCTCACCATCGACGGGGTGACCGGCCAGACCGACGCGGACGCGGCGACGGCGGGCATTACTGCCACCCAGGTGCTGCTGTACGCGCTGGGCATCGTGGCGGCGTCCGCGACGGCGGGCTTGTTCATGCTGGTGATGCGCCGGATGATCGTGATCGCCTCGCGCCAGACGGAGTACGAGATTCGCCGCGATATCTTCGGCCACCTCCAGACCCTCGACAAGCCGTACTACGACCGCGCCCGCACCGGGGACCTGATGAACCGCCTGACCGGGGATCTTGGGGCCGTGCGGGAAATGCTGGGTTTCGGGGCGTGGCAGATCGTCAACATCGTGTCGGGGTTCATCACGGCCTTTGCGGTGATGTTCAGCCTGAGCTGGCAGCTCACCTTGATCGTGCTGGCGCTGCTGCCCATCATCGTGGGGCTGCTGACCTACATGGCGCGGCAGATCAACAAGCGGCACACCTTCGTGCAGGAGCAGAACAGCCTGATCGCTGCCAAGGCGCAGGAGAACTTCAGCGGGGCGCGGGTGGTCAAGGGCTACGCGATCGAGGACCGCGAGATCAAGGACTACCGCGCCATGAACCTCGAACTGCTGCGGCGCAACATCTCGCTGATCAAGGTGGACGGGCCGCTCAGATCGGTGATGAACCTGCTGCTGGGCCTCGCCTTTGGCCTGATCCTGCTGGTCGGCGGGCGGCTGATTCTGAATGGCGACGGCACCTTCACGGTGGGGATGTTCACCCAGTTCGTGGGGACACTGGAACGCCTCGCCTTCCCGATGCTGATGGTGGGGTGGATCACCGGGATCACGCAGCGGGGTCTGTCGTCGTGGCTGCGCCTGCGCGAGCTGTTCGACGCCCGTGCCCTGGTGCGTGACGAACGGGGCCGGGCCAACCCCGGTATTCAGACCCTGCGCGGCGACGTGGAGTTCGACCGGGTGACCCTGCGCTACGGCGAGCGCACCGTGCTGGAGGACGTGAGCCTGAAGGTGCCCGCCGGGACGTTCCTGGGCATCACCGGGCCGACCGGCAGCGGCAAGACCGTGCTGGGGCAACTGCTGACCCGCTCGATGGACCCGACCTCGGGCGTGGTGCGGGTGGACGGGCACGACGTGCGGACGATCCCGCTGCGGGTGCTGCGCGACCACATCAGCGTGGTGCCGCAGGAGCCCTTCCTGTTCAGCGACTCCATCGCCAACAACATCGGCTTCGGGCTGGGGAACCGTGACCTGCCGGAGGTGCCCACCGGGGTCAGCGTGGTGGGGGCACCGCCTCCCCCCGACATTCCCCCGAACCCCGACATGAACCGGGTGCGGGACGCCGCGCGGCTCGCGGGCCTCGCCGGGGACGTGGAGGACTTTCCGCAGGGCTACGACACAGTGCTGGGGGAGCGGGGCGTGACCCTCTCGGGTGGGCAGCGGCAGCGCACGGCGATTGCGCGGGCCATCGTGCGCGACCCGGCGATCCTGATTCTGGACGACAGCCTCTCGGCGGTGGACACCGAAACTGAGCGGCGCATTCTGGACGGCCTGCGCGAGGTGGCGCGGGGCCGCACGGTCATCTTGATCGGGCACCGCATCAGCACCCTGCGCCACGCCGACCAAATTGTGGTGCTGGAGAGCGGGCGGCTGGTCGAGCAGGGCACCCATGAAGAGTTGGTCGCCGCCGGGGGCCATTACGCCGAGATCGAGCGGCTCCAGCGCCTCGCTTCTGACCTTGACGCCGACGACGAACCCATCCGCGACGCGGAGGTCGCCGCCGACGTGCTTGAACACCAGCCCATACCCCAGGAGGCCGTGAAGTGACCGCAGGTGCTCCCCTTCCCCCCGAATCCAATAAGGCGGCTTTCGACGCCCAGCTCACCCGGCGCATCTTCCGCTACCTGCGGCCGTATCTGGCGCTGGTGGTGGGCGCAGTACTGCTCTCGCTGGCCTTTTCGGGCATCCAGCCGCTGTTCGGACTCATTCAGCGCTACGCCATCGACAACGCGCTGACGCCCTTCGTCAATGGGGTGACCGCTGACCGCGAGCCGCTGCTGCGGACGCTGACGGTGGCCGCGCTGACCTACATGGGCCTGAAGGTGCTGGAGTTCGCCGTGCAGTACGGCTCCATCATGACCATCGGGTACCTGGGGCAGAACGTGCTGCGCGATATTAGGGCGGACGTGTTCACCAAGCTCCAGCGGCTGCACCTCGCCTTTTTCGACCAGAACCCGGTGGGGCGCCTGATCACCCGCGTGACGAGCGACGTGGACGCGATCAACCAGTTCCTGACGGGTGGGCTGGTCAGCCTGATTCAGAGTGCCTTCCTGATCGTGGCCTACGCGGTGATTATGCTCAGCGTGGACTGGCGGCTGGGGCTGGTGAGCTTCAGCGTGCTGCCGTTCATGTATCTGGCGTCCAACTATTTCCGGGGCCACCTGCGCGACGCCTTCCGCAGCAACCGCTTTCAGCAGGCGGTTGTGAACTCCAAGCTCAACGAGAACATCACCGGGATGACGACCGTGCAACTGTTCGGGCGGCAGCGGCGTATGGCGCTGGACTTCGACCACGCGAACCGGGCGCTGCTGACCGCCAACGAGAACTCGGTGAAGTGGTTTTCCCTCTTCATGCCCGTGATGGCGGTGCTGGGGCAGATCGGCATCGCGCTGGTGCTGTACTTCGCGGCCTCGCGCCTGCTGGGGCAGGACGCCGCCGGGGTCGCCGCCGCGACGGGCGTGACGGTGGGCACGCTGGTCGCCTTTATCGGCTGGACGACGAACCTTTTCCAACCGATTCAGGACCTCGCGGACGTGTTCAACAACCTGCAGGCGGCGATGGCGAGCAGCGAGCGCATCTTCGAGGTGCTGGACACCGAAGAGAAGATTCAGGACAAGCCGGGCGCGGCCACGCTGGAGCCTTTCGAGGGCCGGGTGACCTTCGACGGCGTGTGGTTCGCTTACGACCAGGACGTGACGGCGAACACGCCCGACAGCGACGACCGCTGGATTCTGCGCGGCATCGACCTCGACATCCAGCCCGGCGAGAGCGTGGCCCTGGTCGGTGCAACTGGGGCGGGCAAGACAAGCGTGACCGCGCTGGTGAGTCGCTTCTACGACGTGCAGCGCGGGGCGGTGCGGGTGGACGGCCACGACGTGCGCGATCTGGAGCAGCACGACCTGCGGCGACATGTGGGTGTGGTCTTGCAGGACGTGTTCCTGTTCGCCGGGACCATCGAGAGCAACCTGACGCTGAACAACCCGGCCATCTCGCACGAGCGGGTGGTCGAGGCGTGCAAGTACGTGGGCGTCCACGACTACATCGTCTCGCTGCCTGAGGGCTACCAGACCGAGGTGCGCGAGCGCGGCGCGACCCTCTCGACCGGACAGAAGCAACTGCTGGCCTTCGCCCGTGCGCTGATCCAGAATCCCGACATCCTGCTCGTGCTTGACGAGGCGACCGCCAACGTGGATACCGAGACGGAGCTGCGGATTCAGCAGGCGCTGCTGAAGGTGATGGAAGGCCGCACCTCCATCATCATCGCCCACCGCCTCAGCACCATTGAGCACTGCGACCGCATCGTGGTGATGCGCAAGGGCCGCATCGTGGAGCAGGGGAGCCACCGGGCGCTGCTGGACAGGGGCGGGTACTACGCCCGGCTGCACCGCCTGCAATACGCGCAGGGGGACGCGGCGGACTGAGGTTAAAGGGCAAGTCGGGCGGTGGGGGAGACCTCGCCGCCCGACTTGCTTTGGGCTGACCTTCCGCTGACACGGCGGTGACGCCGCCCTGACGTGGGGGGGGCACCCTGGGGCCATGCAGAAGACCTTCCTCCTGGGCCTCGCCCTGGTCACGACCGCCACCGCCTCGCAGGCCGCCGCGCAGACGATCACCGGGGCGGGGGCCTCCTTTCCCTACCCCCTCTACTCCAAGATGTTCGCGGAGTACCGCAAGGACACGGGCGTCAGCGTGAACTACCAGTCGGTGGGGAGCGGCGCGGGCCAGAAGCAGATCACCGAGCGCACGGTGGACTTCGCGGGGTCGGACAATCCCATGAGCGACGAGGCGATGAAGGTCGCGCCCGCCAAGCTGCTGCACGTGCCTACCGCCATCGGCGCGGTGGTACCCGCCTATAACGTGCCCGGCGTGACGCAGCCGCTGAAGTTCACGGGCCGGGTGCTCGCCGACATCTACCTCGGCAAGATTCGCACCTGGAACGACAAGGCGATCACGGCGCTGAATCCCGGCGTCACGCTGCCCGGCCTGCCCATCACCGCCGTGCGCCGCAGCGACGGCTCGGGCACGACCTACGTGTTCGCGGATTATCTGAGCAAGGTCAGCAACGAGTGGAAGACCAAGGTGGGCGTGGGCAACAGCCTTCAGTGGCCCACCGGCACGGGCGCCAAGGGCAACGACGGCGTGGCGGGCGTGGTCAAGAGCACCCCCGGCGCGATCGGCTACGTGGAACTGGTGTACGCCAAGCAGAACAAGCTGCCCTTCGGGAGCGTGCGCAACCGCGCGGGCAAGGACGTGCTGGCCGACAACGGCCCCGCCGCCGCCGCCGCGCAGGGCGTAGTGATTCCCGCCGATACCCGCGTTAGCCTGACGAACAGCGCGAACCGGGACGCCTACCCCATCACCAGCTTCACCTACGTGATCTTCTACGGGGAACAGAAGTACGGGAACCGCACCCAGGCGCAGGCCAAGGCCCTCAAGAATCTGCTGAGCTGGATGGTCACGGGCGGGCAGGCCTATACCGAGCCCCTCGACTACGCCAAGCTGCCCACCACGGTGGCGAGCAAGGCGCGGAACATCATCAATTCCATGACCTACGGCGGCAGCAAGCTCTAAGCGGTTGCTTCCCTCCGGCGCGGGCGGCTCTCTGGCGGGAGCCGCCCGGCTCGCTGCCCGCCTCCTGGTCTTCCCCGATGGCCTCGGCCCTGACGTGGCCCTGACGCCCACGCGCTGAACTGTTTCCCAGAGGTCATGATCCCATGAGTGAACCCCTGCGCCCCCGATCCTCCCCCCGCGCCGCCCTGTCCGGGCGCAGCGACCGCACCTTTCAGCTCCTGATTCTCGCGCTCGCCTCGGTGATCGTGCTGGTGTTCGTCCTGAGCGTGTACCAGCTCGGGCGCGAGTCGTGGCCTGCCCTGCGCGAGTTCGGGCTGAGCTTCTACACCGAGCGCACCTGGAACCCGGTGACGGGCCAGTTCGGAGCGGCCCAGATGGTGATCGGCACGCTGGTGACCAGCCTCGCCGCGCTGGTGCTGAGCGTGCCGCTGGCGGTGGCGAGTGCCCTGTTCGTGGCCGAGTACGCCCCAAAATGGCTGGCGAACCCGGTGGGGTACCTGATCGAACTGCTCGCGGCCGTGCCCAGCGTGGTGTACGGGCTGTGGGCCTTGTTCGTGATCGCGCCGATCCTAGGCCGCTGGCAGCAGGGCTTTTTCGCCGATCCGGCGAACCTCGCCGTTTACACCCGCTGTCAGGACCTCTGGAACAGCGGGCAGACCACCCTGCAATGCTTTTTCGTGCCCAACTCCTTCGATGGGCGGGGGCTGGCGCTCGCCATCCTGATCCTGACGGTGATGATCCTGCCGTACACGGCGTCGGTGGCGCGGGACGTGATCCGGCTGGTCCCGCAGGATCAGCGGGAAGCGATGTACGCGTTGGGCGCGACGAAGTGGGAGGTGATCTCGCGGGCCATCCTGCCCTACGCCCGCGCGGGCATCCTGGGCGGCGTGATCCTGGCGCTGGGCCGGGCGCTGGGCGAAACACTGGCGGTGGCGATGGTGATCGGGGACAGCCAGGACATCATCAAGAGCCTGTGGGGCGGGGCCAGCACGATGGCTTCCGTGATCGCCAACCAGTTCGGCGACGCGCAGGAGAGGCTGCACCGCTCCAGCGTTGTGGCGCTCGGCCTGGGCCTCTTTCTCCTCAGCGTGCTGGTGAACTTCATCGCCCGCCTGGTGATCGCGCGGCTGACCCCCAAGGGGATTCAATGACCGTCCGCTCCACGTCCCGCCCCGCCCGCCCCCGGCCCCGCCTCAGCCCGGCCCGCCGCGCCCGTAACCTGCTGATGGGCGGCTTGATCGGCCTCTCGACCCTCATCGTGGTGGCCCCCCTGATCCTGATCTTCGCCTACCTGCTGCGCGAGGGGCTGGGGGCGATGAACCTCGACTTCTTCACCCGGACGCCCGCGCCGGAAGGGGAGACGGGCGGCGGCCTCCTCAACGCGATTCTGGGCAGCCTCCAGATGCTGGCGATGGCGAGCGTGCTGGGCGTCGGGGTGGGGGTCGCGGGCGGCATCTTCCTGGCGGAGTACCCCCGGCACCGGCTGATGCCCACCGTGCGGATGCTCAGCGACGTGCTGGCGGGCATCCCGGCCATCGTGATGGGCCTGGTGGCCTACGGCCTGATCGTCCTCCAGTTCGGCTTTTCCGGGCTGGCGGGGGCCATCGCGCTGGGCTTCCTGATGATTCCCATCGTGGTCCGCACGACCGAGGAAGTCCTCAAGCTCGTTCCCGTCACCGTGCGCGAGGCGGGCCTGAGCCTGGGGCTCCCGCAGTGGCTGGTCATCCTGCGCATCGTGCTGCCCGCTGCCGCCGGGGGCATCGTGACCGGCGTGATGCTGGCCCTGGCGCGGGTGGCCGGGGAAGCCGCGCCGCTGCTGTTCACGGCCTTCGGGAACCCGCTCGTCAACCTCGATCCCACCAAGCCCATGAGCGCCCTGCCGCTGGAAATCTACCGGGGGGCGACGAGCGCCTACGACGAGAACCAGCGTCTTGCCAAGGCCGGGGCGCTGCTGCTGATCCTGATCATCTTCGCCACGAGTCTGCTGGCGCGGCGGGCGAGTCGGCGGCGCTAAGCCCACCCTCCCATCTCCAAGGAGTCCCAACCCTATGTCGACCCCCCTCCTTACCGCCCAAGACGTCAGCATCTATTACGGCGACAAGCAGGCCGTGCGCGGTGTGAACCTCAATGTGCAGCGCGGCACCGTGAATGCCCTGATCGGCCCGTCCGGGTGCGGCAAGACCACCTTTCTGCGGGCGATCAACCGCATGCACGACCTGACGCCGGGTGCCCGCGTGACGGGCCGCATCGTGCTCGACGGCGAAGACGTGTATGCCCCCGGCGTGGACGCCGTCGCCATGCGCCGCCGCGTCGGGATGGTCTTTCAGAAGCCCAACCCTTTTCCCACCATGAGCGTGTTCGACAACGTGGTGAGTGGCCTGAAGCTCACGGGCGTGCGCGACCGTGCCCGACTGATGGAGGTGGCCGAGCGCTCGCTGCGCGGAGCGGCGCTGTGGGACGAGGTGAAGGACCGCCTCAAGACCCCGGCGACGGGTCTGTCCGGCGGGCAACAGCAGCGGCTGTGCATCGCCCGTGCCCTCGCCGTCGAGCCCGAACTGCTGCTGATGGACGAGCCGACCTCGGCCCTCGACCCCGCGAGTACGGCCCGCATCGAGGACCTGATGACCGGCCTCAAGCAGGTCACCACCATCCTGATCGTGACGCACAACATGCACCAGGCGGCCCGCGTCTCGGACACGACCTCCTTTTTCCTGAACGGCGACCTTGTGGAGCATGGCGTGACCGATCAGGTCTTTACCAGCCCGCGCGACGAGCGCACCGAGGCGTACGTGACGGGTCGCTTTGGCTGAGCTTGACTCCCCCGTCACCCGGCGGGCCGATACTGTCGTCATGACGTTCGGTGCGGCGAGGGCAGAAGACATGGGCATGGGCCGCGTGACCCCCCGCTTCCTGCGGATGCTCAGCCTCGCGCTGGAGGAGCTGGAGGCCGTGCGCGACGCCGCCCGCCGTGCCGAGTACGCCGGACTGACCGCCCGCGCCGGAGAGCTGGAGCGAGAGACGAATGCGCTGGAGCGCGAGCTGGAGGACGCCTGCCTCGCCGCCTTTGCCCGCCCGCTGACCCCAGACGACCTCGCCTTTCACTTGCTGGTCTTTCGCAGCCTGACCAACCTGGAACGGGTGGGCGACTACGCCTTTGGGGTAGCCCGCGACCTGGAGCGGCTGGCTCCGCGCACCCGCTCGGCCACCCTGCAAGACGTGCTGCCGCTGGTAGGCCTCCTGACCACCATGCTTGACCGCCTCGCCTACGCCTTTGCCGAGCGCGACGCGGCGGCGGCCCGCGAGGTCATCCGTCTGGACGAGGAGGAGGTGGACGTGCTGTACGAGCAGATGCTGCGGGCCAGCCTGACCCGCCTCCATGAGCGCCCCGACGACGTGGACATCGCTCTAGCCGCCAACCGGATGGCCCGCAGCCTGGAGCGCCTGGGGGATCATTTGGTCAATGTGGCTGAGCGGGTGCTGGCGCTGGTGGAGGGACAGGGGGCCGGGAGAGCGACGGCGGGGCAGCCTTCCTAAGCCATCTGGCCGAGGCCCGGTCCCGGCTCCTCGCCTGCTAGCCTCCCCGCATGACCACAACCGAATCCCGCGAGCTTCCCCGCTGGCGTACCGACGACCTCTACGCGAGCCTGCAAGACCCCCGCTTGGGCGCGGACCTCGCTGCCGTGCGGGACGAGGTGGCCGCACTGGAAGCGACCTTTGACCGCTATGGCGTCCGCAAGGAGGGCGCCGCCGCCACCCCGGAGAGCCTGGAAGCCGTGCTGGGGGGCTTGAATGCGCTCTCGACCCGCCTGACCGCGCTGCGGGGCTTTATCTCCGCCTTCGTGACGACCGACAGCCGTGACGCCCTCGCGCAGCAGAAGATGGGCGAACTGACCACCCTGACTCTCCCGCTGGGACCGCTGCGTTCGCGCCTGACCGTGTGGCTGGGCGGGCAGGATGTGGAGGCGCTGCTGGCCGCGTCGGAGGTCGCCCGCGAGCACGAACACCTGATTCGCCGCAGTGCGGAGCGTGCACAGTACCAGATGACCCCGGAAGAAGAAGATCTCGCCGCTCGGTTGCGGCCCAGCGGGGCGGGCGGCTGGTCGAAGCTGCACGGCAACGTCTCCAGCCAGCTTCGCGGCGAATTCCGGGGCGAGTCGCTGCCCGTGACTGCCCTGCGTGCCCTGGCGACCGACCCTGACGAGAGCGTGCGCCGCGATGCTTACGAGGCCGAGCTGAAGGTCTGGGAAAATGCGGAAGTCGTCCTGGCCGCCGCCCTCAACGGCGTCAAGGGCGAGGAAGGCACCCTCGCCGCCCGCCGGGGCTTTCCCGACGCGGTGGCCCCCAGCCTGCTGACCCACGGCATCGACCGAGAGACGCTGGAGGCCATGCAGGGCGCGGTCGTGCGCTCCTTTCCCGACTTCCGGCGTTACTTCGCGGCGAAGGCGCGGGCGCTGGGCAAGGAACGGTTGGACTGGTGGGACCTTTTCGCGCCGGTGGGCCGCTCGCAGACCGAGTGGACCTACGAGGCCGGGACCCGCTTCGTGGAAGAGCAGTTCCGCTCCTACTCGGACAAACTCGGGGACTACGCCGCCCGCGCCTTTGCCGAGCGCTGGATCGACGCCGGGCCGCGCGACGGCAAGCGGGGCGGGGCTTTTTGCATGGGCTGGCAGGGCGACGAAAGCCGCATTCTGATGAACCACGACCCCAGCCTCGACAGCGTGTCCACCCTCGCGCACGAGCTGGGGCACGGCTACCACAACCTCCTCAAGGCCCCGCGCACGCCCCTGCAACGCGAGACGCCGATGACGCTGGCCGAGACCGCCTCCATCTTCTGCGAGACGATCATCCAGAACGCGGCGCTGGAACGGGCGACCGGCGAGGAGCGCCTCTACGTGCTGGAGACGCAACTGCTGGGGCACGCGCAGGTCGTCGTGGACATCCACTCGCGCTTCCTCTTCGAGCGGGCCGTGTTCGAGAAGCGGGCGCAGCGTGACCTGACGCCGCAGGAAATCAATGACCTGATGACCTGGGCGCAGCGCGAGACGTACGGGGACGCGCTGGCGAGCACCCACCCATACATGTGGGCCGTCAAGCCGCACTACTACAGCCTCAGCTTTTACAACTACCCCTACACCTTCGGGCTGCTGTTCGGCCTGGGCCTGTACGCCCAGTACCAGGCGGCGAAGGAGCGCGGCGAGGCCGCCGACTTCCAGCGCCGCTACGACGAGCTGCTGTCGGGCACCGGCCTGGCCGACGCCCGCACCCTGGCCGCCGGATTTGGCATCGACCTGCACGCGCCCGACTTCTGGGAGGGCAGCCTGAACGTGATTCGCGGGCAGATCGCGGCGTATGAGGCGGCGATGGCCTGACATTCGGCCAGGAACGGGAAGGGGAGAGGCGGCCATTCCAAGCTGCCTCTCCCCACTGCTTCTTCCGACTAACTAGGCTCGACCTGCACGTCCGTCAGCGTCACGGGTACCCCGGCCCGGAGGGTGTTCTGAATCTCAGCGACCTGGTCGGTGTGTAGTAGCAGCTCCCGTACCTCGGCCTCGTCGTGCGGCGTGGTGACCCGGACGCGGTAGGTCACGTTCCGGGCCGGTTCACCCTCGCTCCCGAAGTCGCCCGAGACTTCCACCTCCACCCGACCCACTGTCAGGCCGCGCCTGGCTGCCTCCCGGTACACGTCGTTGCAGTAGCAGGTCGCCAGGGCGAGAAACAGCAGCTCGCCGCCATTGACCGCCGAGCCGAAGCCGCTGGGCCGGGGCGGGACGGCCAGGGACTGAACGTGCCCCTCCGTCCGCAGGGTGACCTCATGGTGGCCTGCGCTGTTCTGCACCAGGGCGCTGATGTGCATGTCGCACCTCGGGCGCGGATTACCGCACCTTCACTTCCTGATCGAACCACGTCAGCACCCGCTCGCGGCCAAAGGGCCACACGGACACGCGGGCGGCGTCGGCGGCTTCCTGCGCGAACTCGGGGAAGGGGCCGGTCTTGGCGGGGGCGGCGTTCCAGACAGGGGCATCGTGGGGCAGGCCCGCCAGCTCGCGGGCGCGGGCAAGTCCGGTCTGGAGGTCGCCCAGCTCGTCGATCAGGCCCAGCTCCAGTGCGTCCAGCCCGCTCCAGATGCGGCCCCGGCCGATCTCGTTGACGCGCTCGGTGGTCAGTTTGCGGCCCTCGGCCACCCGGCTGATAAAGCGGTCGTAGACCTCCGAGATGCCGCGCTTGACGTGCTCGCGCTCGTCCTCCGAAAAGGGGCGCGAGGCCGTGTACATCAGTGCCCGCTCGCGGCCCACCGCCTCGGGCCTGAGGCCGTGGCGGGCATTGAAGTCGCGCAGCACGGGCTTGCCGCTCACCACGCCGATGCTGCCCGTGAGGGTGTACGGGCTGGCGACCACGTGCTTGGCGTGCGTCAGCACGTAATAGCCGCCGCTCGCCGCGTACTCGCCCATCACGGCGACGACGGGCTTGTCGGAGGTTGCCACCTCGCGCCAGATCAGGTCGGAGGCCAGGGCCGACCCGCCGCCGCTGTCCACGTACAGGACGATGGCCTTGGTCGTCTTGTCCTTCTTGGCGTGCCGCAGCGCCGCGACCACGGTGTCGGACCCCGCCTGCGGGCCGCCCAGCAGCGGCAGAGGGAGGGGATTGTTCCTGCTCTTGCCGGTGACGATGGTGCCCACCAGCGACACGACGGCGACCCGCCCGGCCTTGGGGTTGCTCGGCTTCTTGGGCATCAGCAGGTCGAGGACCGCCGCCATCGGCCGGGTGCCGGGGCCGATCAGGTCGTCTTCGTAGGCCACGCGGTCGATCAGGCCCGCCTCCCGTGCCCCGTGGGCGCTCGTCAGGTCGCCGGTCAGCCACGTGCGGGCCACGTCCTCGCTGACCCCACGGGCCGCCGCGAGGTCACGCGCCCAGGCCGATTCCAGCCCGTGCAGGTACGCCGTGAGCTGCTCGCGGTTGGCGTCGTCCATGTGGTCTTGCGAGTAGCGGGTCAGGGCCGCCTTGTACTCGCGGATGCGCAGGTTCTCGAACTCGATGCCGCTCTTGCGCAGGAACTCGCCCAGGAAGGTCTGCTCCAGTCCGAAGCCCGGCACCATCACGTCCGCCGACTCGGGCGAGACGACTTCACGGGCGCCGCTCGCCGCGATCAGCCCAGTCATGGTGAGCTGCGGCAGGAAGGCCACGACCCGCTTTTCCCCCGCCAGCCGCGAGAGGATGCCCCGAATCGCGTGTGCGGTCGCAGGCGAGGCCGTGAACTCGGAGAAGCGCACGAGGACGCCGTGCAGCCACTCGGCGCCGCGCAGCTTCTCGGCGCGGGCTTCCAGCGCCTCCAGCGTCTCGGTGCGGTTGAGCAGCGCCTGGATGGGGTTACTCGGTTGCCGCGCCGGGTAGCTTCCGTGCAGGTCGAGAATCACCCAGGTCGGCCGGGTCACGCCGTCCGGCAGCGGATCGCCGGACCGGGGCAGAAAGGGAATGTTGACCATACCCCCTAGCCTACGCGCCCCGGCCGGGGACGGTTCCCCAGCCGCGCCCCCATCGCCCCGGCGCGGGTTAAGAGAAGGTCGGTCGCTTCGGGCGGCAGGTGCGCCCGCGCCGCCTCCCCGAACAGGGCCAGCCAGCGCTCCAGATGGGCTCCCCGGATGCCCAGCCCCGCGTGGACATGGTTGAGGTTCCCCCGCCACGCTGGACCGCCCCCCAGCATCGTGACCCAGAAGGCCGTCACGCGCTCCAGGTGGGCGTCCCAGTCGGTGACGTGCGCGGCGAAGATAGGGCCCAGCACCTCGTCCACCCGTGCCCGTGCGTAGAAGTCGGCCAGCAGGGGCCGCAGCGCCGCCTCGCCGCCGATTGCCTCCAACGGGGTCGCCGGGAGGCGGGGAGGAGCTTCCTCCAACGCCACCAGAAACGCCGCCTTATGTTCGGTCGGGAGGGTCGGCCCGGCCCAGGCGGTCAGGGAACCGTGGGTCCAGTGGAGGGGCAGTTCTCCCTCCCAGGCGTGGACGACTGCCCCGTGCGGTGCCCCCGCCCATTCCCCGGCCGGGCCACCGGGCCGCACGTGTGCCCCCAGCACCCGCCCCGCGAGCGCCGCGCCCGTTCCCCAGGCAAGGGTGGGCACGCCCCGGCGCCGGGCCTCCGACGCCAGCGCCAGCAGCGCCCAGCGGTCGGGCCTCTCCCGCACGTCGGCCACCGGCTCACCGTCGTGCGGGAGCAGCAGACCCGCCGCACCCGGCAGCGCCTCCGGGGTGACGGGCTCGGTGGGCCAGTCCGGCAGTGGGAGGGAAGAGAGCAGGGCACCGGGCATGGGGCCAGGATAGGGAAGACCCCCGGCGCACAGGGTCCGGGGGTCACCTTCGGGGGATGGGTTACTCGTTGGTGTCGGTCGGGGGGGTCGGTGTGCCCTCGTCCGCGCCCCCACCCTCGCCCTGCTGCCCGCCGGTCTGCTGCCGGGGCGGGGCCTCGTTGTCGTCGCGGTTCTCGCCGCCCAGCGTGTCGGCGATGTCGGCGGCTTCCGAATCCTCGATGGTGGGGTTGGCCGCGCTGGACTTCTCGACGTTCGAGGCGCCGGTCTGGCCCACCTCGGTCTGCTCGTCGCCGCCCTCGGGGGCGGTGGGCGAGGGCACGCCGCTCGTCTCTTCCTGGCCGCCTACGCCGTCGCCCTCGGGAGTGGACTCCTCGGTGCCGCCGCTCTGCTGCCCGGCGGGGGCCGCCACCGCGCCGTTCTCGCCGGACTGCTCGCCGCCCAGCGTTTCGGGGCGGGTGTCGCCCTGCGGCTGGGTGAGCTGGTCAGAGCCCTGGGTCGCGGCGCTCTTGGGCGAGGGCGCGTCCTCGCTCTTCACGTCCTGCGTGGTGGGGTCACCGATGCCCTCGGCGCCCGCCTTGGCTTCCTCCTCCTCGGCGTGGTGCGGGGTGGTCGCGATGCGGTACCCGGCATACGAGCCGCCCAGCGTGAGCGCCAGCAGCAGCGTCATGGTGACGGCAAAGGTGTTCTTCATAACGCCCCAGCCTACCATGCGGTCAGGGGCCTTTGGCCCGCGCTCAGCGGGAAAGCGGTGAGGGTTGACCCGCGCCGCCTTTACCCTTTTCGGGCGCGGCCCTCCCGCCACCTCAAGGTGCAGGGTGGGGCTTCCCCTGGGCTACCCTGGGGCGTGCGCCTCGCCTCCCTGACCGCCTCCAACTCGGACATTCTCGCGGCCCTGGGCGCGGCGGGACAGGTCGTCGCCGTGGACAGTCACAGCGACGCGCCCGGCATGGAGGGGGCGGTCCGGGTCGGCCCCGACCTCGACATCGACGTGGGGGCGGTCGCGGCGGCGCGGCCCGACCTCGTGCTCGCCAGCCTCAGCGTGCCGGGGATGGAGCGGGTGGTCGCGGAGCTGGAGCGGGAGGGGCTGCCCACCCTGGTCCTCGACCCCGTGAGTGTCGGGGATACTCTGGTCGACATCCGGACCATCGCAGCGGCCATCGGCTGCCCGGAGCGGGGCGCGGCGGTCGCGGATGCACTGAGGGACGAACTCTCCCGCCTCATCCGACCCTTCGCCCGGCCTCCCCGCGTGCTCGTGGAGTGGTGGCCCCGGCCCATCATCGCGGCGACCCGCGAGTCATGGGTGACGGACCTGCTCGCCGGGCTGGGCGCCGTGAACGCGCTGGGGGACCGGGCGGGCCGCAGTTCACCCCTCACGCTGGAGGAGGTGCGGGCGGCGCGGCCCGACCTGATCGTCTGCTCGTGGTGCGGGGCGAAAAAGCTGCGCCCGGAGCTGATCGAGGCGCGGGGGCTGGGGGTGCCGGTGGTCGCGGTGCCGGAGAGTGGGTTGGGTCGCCCCGGTCCCCGGCTGGTGGAGGGAGCGCGGCAGATCGCGGCGGCGCTCGCGGCCTTCAGCGAGCCGGAGGCCAGCCCAGCAGCGCCCGCAACCCCCGCAGGCACTCAGCCCGGTACGCCCCCAGGTCCGGCTCCGGGTCGGCCAGAAAGCGCACGCTGAGGCCCTCGACGAGCGCCCGCAGCAGCCGCGCCCTTTCCCCGGCCCCTTCCTCGCCCCCCAGTCGCGCGAGTTCGAGGTCGAGGGCCAGCGTCTCGCGCAGAAAGTCGCGCTGCACCGCCATCAGCTCGGGGTCGCGGGTGGCGGCGGCCAGAAAGTCGAGGGACACCGTGTAGAAGCGCCGGGTGTTTTCCACCCCGTAGAACTGGTTGTCCACGTACGAGCGCAGCTTGGCCTCGGGGGAGGGGGCCTGGCGCAGCGCCCGGCGGGTGGCGACCGTGACCGTGCGGGTAAAGCGGCGCATGACGGCGGCGAGCAGCCCCGCCCGGCTCCCGAAGTGGTAAGCCAGCGTGCCCTTGCTGACCCCCGCGTGCCGGGCGATGTCGGCCAGCGTCACGTCCGCGTAGCCGCGCTCGTAGATCGCAAAATACGCGGCCCGTTCCAGGGCGGCGCGGCGGGCGCGGTCCTGAATGGGGTTGACGCGGCGGGCCATGAGGGGCAGGGTAGCGGGTCCGGCGGGGTGGACGCCCCTGACCGCTACTTCGCCCCGTGCCGCAGGAACTCGCGCATCTCGTTTACGCAGGGGCTGGCCTCGTGCTGGGCGCTGCTGCCCGTCACGGTCCGCAGCAGGCCCGCGTCGCTGAGGTAAAGCTGGCTGATGCGGTAGGCCACCCCGTTCGCCTCGTGGGTGTAGGCGGCGAGGACCCCCCAGGTGCCCCCGCGTTCTACGGGCTGCGTCACGACCTCGGACACGGTCTTCTGGCCGCCCAGCGTGCGCTGCAGCCGCACGGCGAAGGTCCGCGCCGCCGCCTGGGTGCGGAAGGAGGGCAGCGCCTGCCCGTGCCGTTCCTCGCGGATCAGGCACGCGCCCGAGGTGTCGGCCCAGACGTTGGCATTGCCGTTCACCGGGGTCCAGCCCTTCATGGGGACCACCAGGGCCAGGGCGGGGGAGGCACTCAGGGCGAAGGCCGCGCCGAGCACGCGCAGGGGGGCAGGCATGCGTCAGTGTACCCAGGCGGCGGCCCTTACCGCGAGGCCAGCCGCGCCTCCAGTCCCGCCCGCACCTCCGGCCACTCGCCGCGCAGCACGCTGAAGACCACGCTGTCGCGGGCGAATCCGTCGGGACGCACCTGGTACTGCCGCAGGGTGCCCTCGCGCACCGCGCCCAGCTTCTCCATCGCCCGCAGGCTGCGGGCATTGCGGGCGTCCACCTTGAACTGCACGCGGTTCGCGCCCAGCTCCCCAAAGGCGCGGCTCAGCAGCAACAGTTTGGCCTCCGGGTTGGCGGCGGTGCCCTGCGCGGCGGGGACCAGCATGGTGCCGATCTCGACCCAGCGGTCGGCGGGCCGGACCTCGCTGTAGCTGATGCGGCCTGCGGCCCGTCCGTTCATCAAGACCGCCCAGTTCAGGCGGGCGGGCAAGGCGTTGAGCCGGGTGATGTACTCGGCCCACCCCTCCACCGTCTGCGGTTCCGGCCCACCCCGCGAGAGCAGCGCGTAGGTCCCCTCGTCCGCCCCCGCGTGGAGGTCGGCGGCGTGCGCTTCCGTCAGCGGCACCAGCGTGACATGCCGCCCGGTGAGGGGCACAGGCCGGAACCACTCGTCGGTCGGGGCGGGCGTCACCGGGGCGTTCATCCCCCCACCGTACCCGGTCCAGAAGCAGAAGAAGCCCCGCCGGGGAGATCCAGGCGGGGCAGGGCAGAGGTGGGTCAGAATGGGGCGGAGGTCGGCTCGGGTCCCTCGTCTTCCGGCTTGCGGAGCGGGGGCGCGGCGGCCTCGCTGACCCGGCGCCGTCCGCTGAGTGCCCGGCCCAACGTCACCTCGTCGGCGTATTCCAGCGCCCCGCCCACCGGGAGGCCGTAGGCGATGCGGCTCACGACCGCGCCCAGCGGTTCAAGCAGCCGTTGCAGATAGAGCGCGGTGGCGTCGCCCTCCACGGTGGTCCCGGTCGCCAGGATGACCTCCATGCCCTCCCCCACACGCGGCAGCAGGGGCCGGATATGCAGCCGCTCGGGGCCGACCCCGTTCATCGGGCTCAGGACCCCGTGCAGCACGTGGTAGAGGCCCCGGTACTCACCGCTGCGCTCGATGGCGATCACGTCGCCGGGTTCCTCGACCACGCAGATGATCTGCTGGTCGCGGGAGGGGTCGCTGCACACGTCGCAGCGCTCGGCGTCGGTGATGTTGAAGCAGATCGGGCAGGTGTGCAGTTCGCGCTTGGCCGAGAGCAACGCCCCGGCCAGCCGCTCGATGTCCTCGCGCGGCTGCTCGAACAGGTGAAAAGCCAGCCGCTGGGCACTCTTGGGGCCGATCCCCGGCAGGCGCGACAGTTCCCGGATCAGGGCGACCAGACTGGGTGGGTACTTCATGCGTCACCCCACTGACGGCTCCCCATCAGAAGCCGGGCAGCCCCAGCCCGCGCGTCGCGTCCTGCTGGAGGGCGTCGGCCTTGGCCGAGGCGTCTTGCAGGGCCACGAGCAGCAGGTCTTCCAGGGCCTCCACGTCGTCCGCGTCCACCGCTTCGGGCTTGATCTTCAGGGCGGTCACCTTGCCGTGCCCGTTCATGGTGACGGTCACCAGCCCGCTCGCCGTGCCCTCTACCGACTGCGCGGCGAGGTTTTCCTGAATCTTGGCGGCGGCGACCTGCGCCTGCTGCATCTGCTTCATGAGCTTCTTCATGTCCATAGCTCCGGCCATTCTACCGGGGGGCCGGGAGGCGGAACGTGGGGGGTGGAACGTGGACCGTGGGCCGGGCTGGCTCTACGTTCCACGGTCCGCACTCCCTACAGCGCCGCCGCCCTCGCCCCCTTCGCCCGGCGGTAGAGCTGCGCGGGGCGGCCTGGACCGCTGCGCCGCTCGCCGCTGGGCACGAGCAGCCCCTGCGCCAGCAACCGCTTGCGGAAATTGCGCTTGTCGAGGGGCCGGTCGAGAATCGCCTCGTGGACCCGCTGTAACTCGGGCAAGGTGAAGGTGTCAGGCAGGAATTCCAGCGCCAGGTGCGCGTATTCCAGCCGCACCCGCAACCGCCCCAGTGCCCGCGTCAGGATCGCGGCGTGGTCGAAGGCGAGGGCGGGCGGACGGTGCGCCGGGAACCACCCTGCCCCCAGCGTGTGCCCACCGCCCGTCACATCCACCGTGCCGTGCGCGAGGACCGCGAGGTGCGCGACGGACACGATGCGCCCGCGCGGGTCCCGGCCCGGCGCCCCGAAGGTATAGAACTGCTCGAGGTGCCGGGGCTCCAGCGTCACCGAGGTTTCGGTGCGCAACTCGCGCAGCGCCGCCTCGTGCAGGTCCTCGCCGGGGTGGACGAAACCGCCGGGCAGCGCCCAGGCGTGGGCATGGGGCAGTTCGCCGCGCTGTACGAGCAGCACCTGCAACTCGCCCCCGTGCATGGCAAAGGCCGCCACGTCCACCGCCAGGCCAACCTGGGTCGCCTGGGGCGGCAGGGCAAGTGTCTCCATGACACGAACTGTAGGTCCGGCACCGGGGGACGTCAAGGACATAAGTGTGGGAAGCCCTCTCGGCTTATCGGGTGCCACACGGCCTTTTCGCCGGACTTATGGGACGGACGCTCCCCGCTCCGCCCGCGCCACCGCCACATGTGCCCGCAGCAACTCGGCGACGCTCCAGGCCTGAAAGGGGCACCCGCCGGGACGCAGGCTGCCGCCGGAAAACACCTCGCTGACATGGCCCACGCCCGCCTCCCCCATATGGCCCGTCAACCCCCGCAGCGCCGCGCGGGCGCGGTCCACCTCGCCCCGTGAGAGCAGGAGGTCGATATAAGCCCCCAGCGGCCACGGCCAGACCGTTCCCTGGTGATAGGCGGCGTCGCGCACAAGCTGGTCGCCACCGTAGTTGCCCCGGAAACGCGGGTCCAGCGGGCTGAGGGTGTGCAGCCCCAGCGGGGTCAGCAACTCGGCCTCGGCCCGCCGCACCGCCCCTTCCACCTGCGCGGGGGTGGCGGGCGTGTCGGGCAGGGCCAGTGCGATCAGGGCATTCGGGCGGATGCTGGGATCGGCCTCGCCCTCCGGGGAGAGGGTGTCGGCGGGAAAGTCGTCTGCCAGGAACGCCGCGAAGCTGGCCTGCGCCTGGGTGAGCAGAGCGGCGAACTGGGGAGCCTCGTCCAGTTGCGCCGCGAGCCGCCCCTCGGCCCCCAGTGCCGCGAGCCACAGCCCCTGAATCTCGACCGGCTTGCCGTGGCGGGGGGTGACCACCCAGTCGGCGATCTTCACGTCCATCCAGGTGAGCTGCACCCCCGGTTCCCCAGCGAGGAGCAGGCTGTCCCCTGGATCCACCCGGATGCCGTGGTCGGTGCCGCGCACGTGCCACTCCAGCAGTTCGCGCAGGCGGGGCAGCGCCTCCCGTGCGAAGGCGAGGTCATTCGTCGCCCCCACATACCGCTCTAGGGCCACCGCCAGCCACAAAGCCCCGTCCACCGTGTTGTATCCGGCGCCCGTGCCGTCCTCCAGAAAGTTGTTGGGCGTCAGGCCCCGGCGCAGGGTCGTCAGGAACGTCTCCAGCAGGGCGCGGGCCTCGGCGTGCCGCCCGGTCGTGAGGGTCAGGCCGGTCAGCGCGATCATGGTGTCGCGCCCCCAGTCCGCGAACCACGGGTAGCCCGCGATCACGCTCAGCCCCGCCTCGCCACGCTGCACGAGGTAAGCGTCGGCGGCCACGGTGAGGGTGGCGACGAGGTCGTCGCCGGGCAGCCCCGTCGCCTCCCACGCCTGCTCCACCAGTGCCCGGCGCCGCGTGGCCTCCGTGTCGTAGGCGGCCCAGGGGTCAGGCACTTCCCCCCCCAGGCCCCCCACGACCAGCGCCACCTGGCCCCCACCCGGAGGCAGCGTCACCCGCCACAGCGCCGCGCCCACCACGCGCTCGTATTCCGGTTCGCCCCGCGCCTCGTCGTGCCGGAAGTAGACGCGCTGGGTAAAGGGCCGGGGCGTCAGGCCTTCTACCGCCGCACCGGGGGCGTGGAGGCTCACCCCCGTCTCCCGCGTGCCGCGCACCACGCCCCGCGTCCCCTCCACCCCGAAGGTCAGCTCCGGCGCCCGCTCATGCGTGTGGTGCATGTCCCGGTCCGCGAAAAAGCCGCCCAGGGTCAGCGTGACCGCCTCCCGCGCTTCTACCTCGTACAGGAAGACCACCGCTCCCGAGTGCCGGGGCATGAAGCTCCGCCGCCGCACCCGCACGCCGCCCACGAGTTGTTCGCGCTCGGGCAGCAGGTCGCGCAACGTCACGCCCGCGAGCCAGGTCAGGCCATTGCCCTCGAAGACGTTCGGGGCCAGTTCCAGCGCGTGCAGGGTCACCTCGCCCTGGCCTGTCTCTACCCTCTCCAGCGGCGAGACGAGGTGCTGCCAGCGGTCCACCGGGGGCTGGTGACTGACCGCCAGCCCCGAGTAGCAGCGGGTGGGTACCCCGGCGAGGCTGCTCAGCGCGAAGCCGCCCAGGCCGTCGGTGAGCAGCACTTCGAGGTTGGGATCGCGGGCCTGAAGGGGACCGTAAGACCGGGACGCGGCAGGTGAGAAGGTCATGGTCTTCAGCATGCCGGGCGCGGGGGGCCGCGTGGTAGACTGATCTGTCACGCCGAACAGGTGGACAACAGCCGCTTTCTCGCCAGCGTGTGGGAGGGCGTGCGGAGGTGATGAAAATAGCGAAAGAACACAAGGTCAACGAGCAGATTCGCGTCCGTCAGATTCGTCTGATCGGTGCGGAGGGCGAGCAGGTGGGGATCATTGACACGCGCGACGCGATGGCGATGGCGCGCGAAAAGGGCCTTGACCTCGTGATGGTCAGCCCACAAGCCGTGCCGCCCGTCTGCCGCCTGCTCGACTATGGCCGCTTCCGCTACGAGCAGCAGCAAAACGAGAAGGAAAACCGCAAGCGTGCCCGCGCACAGGAAGTCAAGGCGATCAAGTTCCGCGTCAAGATTGACGACCACGACTTCAACACCAAGGCCGGACACGTCCGCCGCTTCCTCGAAGACGGCCACAAGGTCAAGGTCACCATCATGTTCCGTGGCCGCGAGCGCACCCACCCCGAACTCGGGGAGCGCATCCTGCACCGCGTCGCCGACACGCTGGCCGACGTGGGTACCCCCGAGGGCATGCCCTCCATGATGGGCATGGACATGAACATGATCATGGCCCCCAAGGCGGCTCCCAAGGCCAAGCCCAGCGAGGGCCGCGCCGAGGACACGCAGGCCGCCGAAACTCCGACCCCCGCCGGAGAAGCTGCGGCCAGTCCGGCCCCAAGCGCGTAACCTTTTTCGTGTTTCCAGCGGCCTACCTTCCGGGGTGGGCCGCTGTCTTCTCCGGACCGGAAACGGCACTCCGGACCCTTGAACGGGACGCGCGTGGTGGGCTTGAGGGCCGGTCCACCTTCTCCCCCCCTCAAACGGGCTAGGCTACCCCCATGATCAAGATGTACACGACGAGCTGGTGTCCCGACTGCGTGGCGGCCAAGCGGGCGCTGACCCAGAAGGGCCTCGCCTACGAGGAGATCAACATCGAGCAGGACGAGGGGGCGGCCGAGTACGTCATGAGCGTCAACGGCGGCAAGCGCAGCGTGCCCACGCTCGTCAGCGGCGACGTGGCCCACAGCCTCAGCGGCTTCCGCCCGCAGAAGCTCGACGCCTTCCTGGCCGAAGCCGGGCTGTAACAACAGCACTGAAGCAGGCGCAGTCTCCATGTGGGGCTGCGTCTGCCCCTTTGAGTCCAGTGTGAGCGATCAGAATTCTTGGCCTGGCTGTGCAGTGGCCGGTGCCAGTTTGCGCCCTCACACCCTTCAACTAAAGTTTATGCTCTTCTCACCCGATTGTAACTTGAGACTGGTTCGGGATAAGGAGAGCGCATGAACGACTATCTCAACGTGCTTCGCAACCACTACGCCGATTTCCGGGGCCGGGCAAGACGGCGCGAGTACTGGATGTTCACCCTGGTCAACGCCATCATTGCCTTTGTCTTGGGAGTGATAGATGGGGTGATGGGGTTGAATCTGGGCGATGGGAGCCAGCCGGTGGGTCTTCTCGGTTTGATCTACAGCCTGGTTGTGCTGGTGCCGGGTCTGGCAGTCTCGGTTCGCCGCCTTCACGATACAGGCCGGAGCGGCTGGTGGCTGCTGATTGGTCTGATTCCATTTGTCGGGGCCATCGTCCTGCTGATCTTTACCGTGTCGGACAGTCAGCCTGGTCCTAACCGCTGGGGACCCAACCCCAAGGGCCAGGGGGCGAACGCCGCAGTCGACTGGTAAGAGGGGACACTTCGTGGCGTGCGGTTGCTCCCGGCCCACCCCGCCCGCTATCCTGCCTCCATGAGCCTCCTCGCCCATCACTCCGGTCTGGTGATAGGGGCAGGAGCGTCCCGGCGACAGCCGATGCCCGGTCAGGTCACGCGAACTCCCTGCGCCTGAAAGCCCCTCAGCGGCTCTCAGGCGTTCTGCTGGATTTGCGGCCAGACCGGGTCTTTTCTTGCCTGTTGCCAGGCTTATTTCAAGGAGTTTCCATGCACGTCACCCTCCCCGACGGAAAACAACTCGACCTGCCCCAGGGGGCAACGGCCCTCGACGCCGCCCGCGCCATCGGCCCCCGCCTCGCGCAGGACGCGCTGGCCGCGACCGCCAATGGCGACCTCGTGGACCTGATGTCCCCGCTGCCCGACGGCGCGAGCATCACCCTGATCACCAAGAAGAATCCAGGCGAGGCCGCCCCCCTCTTCCGGCACTCGCTGGGCCACGTGATGAGCCAGGCGGTGGGCGAGTTCTACAAGGCGAAAGGCTATGGCCCGCAAGACATCAAGCGCGGGGTCGGCCCCGCCATCGAGAACGGCTGGTATCAGGACTTCGACCTGCCCGAACCGCTGCGCGAGGAAGACCTGCCGGAAATCGAGCGCCTCATGCGCGACATCCTCTCGCGCGGGCTGGACTTCTCCCGCCGCGAGGTGGGCAAGGACGAGGCCCTCGCGCAGTTCCCCCACGACCCCTACAAGGCAGAACTCATCCGCGAACTCCCCGACGACGAGGCGATCACCCTCTACCAGCAGGGCGACTACGTGGACCTCTGCCGGGGGCCGCACTTCCCGAATACAGGCAGGCTCCCCGCCGCCTTCAAGCTGATGTCTACCAGCGGCGCGTATTGGCGCGGCAACGAGAAGAACCCGATCCTCCAGCGCGTCTACGGGGTCGCCTTCGCCACGCAAAAAGAGCTGGACGAGTACCTCGAGCGGCTGGAGGAGGCCAAGCGGCGTGACCACCGCAAACTGGGCCGCGAACTCGAACTCTTTACCATCGACCCGATGGTGGGCAAGGGCCTGCCGCTGTGGTTGCCCAACGGCACCGTGCTGCGCGACGAGCTGAGCCGCTTCCTGCGCGAGCAGCAGTTCCAGCGGGACTATCAGGGGGTCGTGACGCCGAACATCGGCAACCTCGACCTGTTCCGCACCTCGGGGCACTACCCCTACTACGCGGACAGCCAGTTCGAGCCCATCACCGTGGACGACGAGCAGTACATGCTCAAGCCGATGAACTGCCCCTTCCACGTGCGAATCTACGCCAGCAAGCCCCGCTCCTACCGCGACCTCCCGGTGCGGCTGGCCGAGTTCGGCACGGTGTACCGCTACGAGATGAGCGGCGAACTCAACGGCCTGACCCGCGTGCGCGGCTTTACCCAGGACGACGCGCACATCTTCGCCCGGCCGGACCAGCTCAAGAAGGAATTTCTCGACGTGCTCGACCTCACGGTGCTCGTCCTGAAGACCTTCGGCATGGAGGACGTGCGTTTCCGGGTGGGCGTGCGCGATCCCGAGTCCGACAAGTACGTGGGCGACCCCGCCCAGTGGGACCGGGCCGAGGCGCAGATCATGGAGGCGGTGGAGGAAGTCGGCCTGCCCTACACGGTCGAGCCCGGCGACGCCGCCTTCTACGGCCCCAAGCTCGACTTCGTGGTCAAGGACGTGTTGGGCCGCGAGTGGCAGCTCGGCACGATTCAGGTGGACTACAACCTGCCCGAACGCTTCGACATCTCCTACACGGGGGAAGACGGCCAGGACCACCGCCCGGTGATGATCCACCGCGCCCCCTTCGGCAGCCTGGAGCGGTTCGTGGGCATTCTGATCGAGCACTACGGGGGCGACTTCCCGCTGTGGCTCGCGCCCCGGCAGGTCATGATCATCCCCATCGCCGACCGCCACATTCCCTACGCCGAGACGCTGGCGAACGAGTTCAAGGCCGCCGGAATGCGGGCCGAGGTCGACGACTCCGCCAACCGCATGAACGCCAAGGTCCGCACGGCCGAACTCTCCAAGATTCCCGTGATGCTGATCGTCGGCGATCAGGAGGAGGCGCGGCGCGAGGTCAGCGTGCGAGAGCGGACCCCGGAAGGCCATAAGGAGCGCAAGGGTGTGGACTTCGCGGCCCTGCTCGCCGAGTTGCAGGAGCGGGTGCGGACGCGGGCATAAGGATAAGGAACAGACAGGGGAGAGGGGCCGGTGGGCGTGACCGGCCCCTCTCCTGTTGGTCAGCGGTTCGCCGCTTCCTCTGCCAGCACCGCCTTCAGCAGGTCGGGCCGGTCGGTGATGATCCCGTCCACCCCCATCCGGATCAGGCGGCGCATCTCGGCGGGGTCGTTGATTGTCCAGACCTGCACCGCCACGCCCCGCGCGTGCATGGCCCGGACAAAGCCCGGCGTGACCACCGTGAGGCCCCCCGCCTTCACCGGCACCTGCGCGACCCGGCCCGGCAGCGACGCGAGGCTCGCCAGACCCACCTTGCCCAGCAGCACGGGCAGGCGCAACTCGCGCTCGGTCATGCTCGTCATCACCTCGGGGCAGGCGGCCCGGAATTCGTTCAAGGCCCGGTCACTGAAGCTCGCGGCGATCACCCGCCCGGTCGCCCCCGCGTCCCGCAGCGCCTTGCAAAAGGGCTGGGCGATGCTGGGCGACTCCTGCTTCAGCTCGATGATCATCGGCAGGTTCGGGAACTCGGTCAGCACCTCCGAGAGCAGGGCCACCTGCACCCCCTGCCCCCGATAGGGGAAGGTCTGGCCCCCGTCGGGCGAGAAGGCGTACCCCGCGTCCGCCGCCCGCACCTCCGCCAACGTGAGGTCGGCGATCCGGCCCCGCGTATTCGTCAGGCGGTCGAGCGCCGCGTCGTGCGAGAGCACCAGCACCCCGTCGTGGGTGGCGTGCATGTCCATTTCCAGCAGGTCCACGCCCAGTTCGGCGGCGTGCCGGTAGGCGGACAGCGTGTTGCTGGGGCGCAGGAGTTCGCCGCCCTGGTGGGCGATGTTGAGGGTCCGGCCCTGCACATAGGGGTTGGCGGGTGGGGTGCTGGGAGCGCAGCCGACGAGGAGCGCGGCGAGCAGACCGGCGGGGAGCAATTTGGGCATGGCGCCTCCCACTGTAGCCTGCGCCGCACTGCGCTTTACAGCCTCGGGGGGCCGTGCTAACATTCCTTCCGCTGGGAGAGGAGTGCCCTCCAGCCCCGCCCCAAGGCGCTGTAGCCAAGTGGTAAGGCAGAGGTCTGCAAAACCTCCACCACCGGTTCGAGTCCGGTCAGCGCCTCCAAGTTTTACCCCGCAGTCCTGACTGCACGCAGAACCGTAGCTCAGGGGTAGAGCACTACCTTGACACGGTAGGGGTCAGGGGTTCAAATCCCCTCGGTTCTACCAAGACACCCGCTCCCAGAGCGGGTTTTCTCTTTTCATCCACAGCAGCAACACCTCCCTTGCAGCAATGGGTGCAGCAACGCGCCTCAGTTCAGCAGCGGATCGGCTTGGTGCGCGTCCCTGTTCACGAGCTGGGTCAGGGTCAGCGCCGCCTTCTCGCGCTGTTCCTCGAAGACGTGCCCATACACGTCCATCGTGATGCTGGCCCGGCTGTGCCCCATGCGGTCCGCGATGGCCTTGGGGTCGAGGCCCTGATAGATCGCCAACGACGCGTAGGTGTGGCGGATGTCGTGAATCCGGATGCGGCGCACCTCCGCGCGGTCCAGTAGCGCATACCAGTCGCGCAGCAGGTTGCGGGGGTGGTACACGGTCCCCAGTGTGGTCGGGAACACCAGGCCGTGTTCCTCCCAGTCCTCGGCCGCGGCGTCGCGCTCCTGGTGCTGCCGGGCGCGGTGCACGCGCAGCGCTTCGAGCGTGTCGGGGGGCAGAGGAATCCGACGGCGACTTGCCTCGGTCTTCGGGGTGGTGATGGTGGCCCGGTTGCCGACCAGTACGCAGTTGTGCCGCACCGTGATGACGCCGCGCTGAATGTCGGTCCAGTGCAGGCCGCACAGCTCGCCCCGGCGCATCCCGGTGGTGAGGGCGAGATAGACCAGGCCGTAGAGTCGGTCGTCCGTGATGGCCGCGATGAGCCGCTGGACCTCGCTGGGTTCCCACACCTTCAGGTCCCGCTTGGACGGCTTGACCCGCTTCACCGCGTCCACCGGGTTGCGGTAGATCAGGCCGAGCTGGAGGGCGTGCCGCAGAGCGGTCCCCAGCAGCGTCACGGCCCCCGCGACGGTGGTGGGGGAGAGGAAGGGCATCGGCTCGGGCGGAGGGGCGCCGGGCTTGGGCTTGCGTTTGCTCTTGGGCGGCTGGCGACGGGTACTCAGCAGGGTCGTCTGCCACTGCTGCACGTCGAGCGGCGTGAGCTTCTGGAGGTGCTTCAGGCTCAGGTGCGGCCCCACGTACAGCTTGATGAGGTCCTCGCGCTTTTGCTGCGTGCTGGGCTTGAGTTCGCTCGCCGTATCACGCAGCCACACGTCCAGAAACTCCCCAACCGTCATGCGGCTGGGGTCCACCAGGGCGTTCTCTTCCTTGAGCCGCTGGAGGTGGCGCAGCTTGTCGCGCACTTCCTTTTGGGTCTTGCCGCTGACGTACTTGCGCTTAATCTTGCCGAGGCCATCAATCTGGACGGTGATGGCCGCCCGCCATGTGCCGTCGGCGGTCTGGTAGATGGAGCCTTCGCCGTTGCTGCGCTTTTTTGCCATCTCATCTCCCCTTGAAGGCAAAAGTGAATGCCACCCCAGGCGAGCCGGGGCGGCATGAGGTTGGTAGAGCGATTAACGGACGGAGGTCAGCTTCTTGGTAGACAAGGCTTCGCGGTCCTTCATGACGGAGCGTGCGATATCCATCGCGGCCTCCCGAATGCCTGTTGAGCAGGCCAGTGCATCCCGTCTCGGTTCGATCAGAACCCTGCCTGTCGCTGTAGTGACGACCGCCGATCCTACGGTCTTGCTCTTCATGGGCACCTCCAAGGGGTTTAGAGCTGTCTGGAGTGTACTGGAGCAGCATGACGTACGCCTTAACGGTCGGAGGGCTCCGTGCGCTGGGTCTGAAACAAGCGGGGATCACTCAGGCACAGAGACAGAGAGGCCAAAACTGGCTGACAGTACGCATTCCAGATTTCCCACACACGGTCATAGGAGCCGAAGGCGTCAGCTTCCGGGCTGTCGATATTGACGACCGCGATCGGCTCTCCCGTCCTCCCCTTCACGGGCAGGTTGATCACAGATAGGTAGCCGTGGTCGCCGGGGTTGCCCTCCCGCCGAACATCCGGGGTATAGACGATCTTGTTCTCCTTGAACGCCACTGAGGCGCCCCACTGGTCATTCGAGAGGTCCAAGGGGCGAGGCAGATTGTTGCTGCGTCCCCGACCACCCGGCTCAATCCGCACCAGCCACAGCCGGGAGCAATCGGCATTCGGCACGGTCAGGTTTGCTGAAAACGTGCCCCTGTGCTCGTCATAGAACCCGTCGAAGATCGCCAGAAGACACTTGAGATAAGAGTCGACGGCCTCGGCCCCAACTCGGCCTCGCGGGTTGGCCTGCATGATCTCCCGCAACTGCCGATGCGTATGCTCTACACCATCCTCGTGCATCCTCGCTGCACCCTTCCAGTGCTCGAAGACCCGCTCTGCGGCCTCTATGGCGGCTTCCGAGGCAGCGTGAGTGGCTTCAGCCTTAGCCTCTGCCAAAGCGTCTTCCAGTCGCTTCTTCTGGGCTTTCTCTCGAAGATCGAGGCCCGTTTTGACCAGCTTGGTAAACGCGGTGTACAGGGCAACTACCAGAGCGGTAATGACCACCCACAGGCTCTGCGACGGGATGCCACGATATGCGGCATACACGGCGACACCTGCGAGAACCAGCCCGACCAGATCGCCAGAGGCAATGAAGTTGTTGGTCCAGCGCCTGCGCCTTGGCCCGTCTTGGGTGAAGTCCAGCAAAGAGGACCACAGACCTTTTTGAGTACGCGTCATCTCATCTGCCTCGGGCATGGCCAGCTTCCCTTCAGTTCAGCTCGCGCTTTGGCCGTGCCGCTTCGAGGTCGGCCACAAGCTCCCGCATCAGATGATCCAGACGCTTCGTTCGGGGATCGGTCACCCGCTCACCTGTGTCCAAGTTCACCCGCTCCGTCACCAGGAACGCGAAGTGAGCTCGCGCGATCCGGTCCCCAATGCCTTCCATCTGGACGCGGGTGGGTCGCCCCGGCAGGTAGACGAAGTCCCACTCGTCCTTGGCGCGAGGCCGACTCGAATCGGTATAGGCCGAGTGGTAGGTCGGTTCACCTTCGATGCCCTCTTCGGCCTGCCAGGCGCGAATCAGAGCATCTGTCTTCTCTCTGTTAGTCCCGACTAGGTCGGAGCGGGCCTTGAGCAGCCAGGCTTCGCCCTCATCCGGACGCTCGTTATGGAATTGCAGGGGATGGCGTTGCATCAGATCCGCCTGATCTGGAAGGGGCGCAGGTACACGGCATAGACGCACCCGCGCGGGATGTACTCCGCGCGGGCCGTCACAGGGGGGATGTTGTCGTTGAGGCTCAGGAGTGCGGGCTTACCCCGGTCCACCCCACGGAGTTTCACCACATAGCCGTTGGGCGTCTCGAAGATGCACGGCCGGGTCTGGTTGTAAGCATCGTAGGGGTTCACCAGCACGATGTCCCCGTGCTCGATCAAGCCCGTCATGCTGTGACCGATCACCTGATAGGCCTGCGCACCGGGGTAGTACTGGGTGCCCTTCAGCATGATTTCGAAGCTGCTGTCCACCTCGAAGTCGTCGGTGTCGACGGGCGCGAGAGGAGCACTGGCTTGCGCAACGCCGTAAAGCGCGAGGGTGCGGCTGTCTCTAACATAACTGCGAGGTAAGAAAAGGCTGGCAGGCATTCGCATGGCTCCTTGGTCAGTTGAGAAGCGATTTGTCGTCACGGATACCGACCACGCGGTATACGCGGCCGAGCACCTGGACGTCGTCAGTGGCAGGAATGAAGTTCAAGGCGTAGGCCGGATTGTCAGCGGTCCACGCCGGGCCGGTCGGGAGCTGGGAATAACGACGGACGTGAACGCGGCCTTTGTGGACGATCACGTACACGCCTTTCTCTGGCGTGGTTTTGTCGGTGTCGAAGTAAATGGACTCGCCATCGCGGATGCGCGGCTCCATCTCGTTACCTTCCATCACCGTCTGCCGCCAGTTGGCCGGATGTTTGCCCTGGTTCGGCGTCAGGTTCAACCCCTCCGGCTTCGCGTTGGGATGGGCGAGCTGCTGGAGGATATAGACCGGCGTCGGCTCAGCGGTGGCGAGTCGCTCGGCACGGGGGGCGCCGAGATCGATTCCTGTTTGTTCCTGCATGTCAGCTAGGCTCCACTCAAGAGCGTCAGCGAGGGCCATCAGTTTATGGTGGGTCAGGGTAGGCAGAGGGCGTGCGCCGCGCTCTACCTCTGAGTAGTACGACTGAGACATGCCCGCTTTCTCTGCCAACAGTTCCTGAGAGAGCTGGAGCTGCGTGCGGCGCATCTCAATAGCAATCGCCCATGTCGGCTTTTTCGGGGGGGTGGGTCGTCGCGTCGTCATTGTCACTGCCGTTACCATGATGGTGGTACTACGCACATGGTAGGCATCCGGTTCCCACTACCCAAACGTCATAACGCTCAGTTGGCTTGACTCCTACTATTATCATGGTAGTCTAGCGGCATGACGCAGAACCCGTTTGGGACTTGGCTGGCGGAGGCTCGTGCGGAAAAGGAGTGGTCGCAGGAGCAACTGGCTACTGAGACTAAGGGCGAAGTCAGCGTCAAGACGATTTCGGCCATCGAGCAGGGACGGATTCAGGACCCGCGGCTGTCTACGGTCGAAAGCCTCTGCCGTGCTCTCGGCCGCTCTTTTTTTGCCGAGGCTCAGCGTTATAACGCTGAAACTCTGGAGGCCAGCGCATGACCCTTGCCTACACCTACGAGGAGGCGGCCCAGCAACTCCGCTGCGACAAGAAGCTCATCCGCGAACTCGTCGCCAGCGGGGAGCTGGTCGCCTTCACCGTCAGCAGCCACCGGGACGCCCGGAGCGTCCGCATCAGCCGCGCCGAACTGGAGCGCTTCATCGCCACCCGTGAGGAGGCGCAGCGCACCCGGTTCGGCGATCTGACCCTCGGCAATACGGCGCGAAACAGCGCCTGAGCAAACACCAACCCCCTCCGGTCATCGCTGCTGGAACAGCTCTCGGAGGGGGGAAGGAGACAGAGACATGGTACACGACGCGGCCCCCATCACCCTCACCACCGCCGACGGGCGCATCTGGGAACAGGTGCCCGGCCCCGCACACGCCAGCATCCCCGGCGTTTTGCGGCTGGATTTCCGGAGCGGTCACCGCAAGGCCACGCTGTTCAAGCCCGCGACCTCCTGCGTGGCGCGGCTGGGCACCCCCAGCGGCAAGCGCCTGGTCATCGTCAGCATCACCCTCCCCGGCGCGGCCGTGACCCCGAGCGGGAACGTCGAGGTGGCCGCGTGACCGTCGAGCTGAGCGGCTGGGAACTGGTGTGCATCTCGGTGGTGTTCCTGGCCGTCGTGATCGCCGCTTTCCTGGGCGGGATGAGCATCGGCATGGACACGCCCGAGGGCTGCGATCTGTGTAGGCAGTCGGGCTGCACCGGCGCGTGTCGGAAGGGGGGCTACCGCTGATGCACTGCGCCCCCCACCTCACCGAAGCCGATGTGCTGGCTGCCCTCTCGCACCGTGACCAGCCCGTGACGGCCGACGCCCTGGCACGGGCGATGGGGCGCAACCCCTACACCGTCCGCTCTGTCCTGACACGCCTCGCGCGGGCCGGGCTGGCCGAGCAGGTGCCGGTGCCCGGACGCGACGGCTCGGTGACCCGCCTGGAATACCGGAGGGCCGCCTGATGCGGGCCTACCTCCGCTCGCAGTTCGGCCTCGGCCCCCTGGGGCTGCTGCTGGCCCTGCCGCTGGTGCTGATCGCGCTGGTGCTGGGGCAAGACGCCCTGCGCCACGCCATGACCGCCGACCCGCTGCGCCTCCTGATCGTCCTGCCGGAAGTCGGCGGGGCGTGGGCGGCGCTCTTTCTCACCCGGCGCCTTCAGGACGCCGTGGCCGCCGAGGTGACCGCATGACCGCCATTGAACACGTCCGTTCCGACCCCATGCCCCTCGCCATGCCGTCCCAAGGGCTGAGCCGGGACCAGATCGACCTCGTGAAGCGCACCATCGCCAAAGGCGCGACCGACGACGAGCTGAGCCTCTTCGTGCAGCAGTGCAACCGCACCGGCCTGGACCCCTTCGCCCGGCAGATTTACGCCATCAAGCGCTGGGACAACAAAGAGCGCCGCGAGGTCATGGGCGTGCAGGTCAGCATTGACGGACTGCGGCTGATCGCCGAGCGCAGCGGCAAGTATGCCGGGCAGGTGGGGCCGCTGTGGTGCGCCAAGGATGGCGTGTGGCGTGAGGTGTGGCTGGAAAGCACTCCGCCCGCCGCCGCGAAGGTGGGCGTGCTGCGCTCGGATTTCCGCGAGCCGCTGTGGGCGGTGGCGCGGTGGGACAGCTACGTACAGACGAACAAGGACGGGAAGCCCGGCCCGATGTGGTCGAAGATGCCCGACCTGATGCTGGCGAAGGTGGCCGAGGCGCTGGCCCTGCGCAAGGCGTTCCCGCAGGACATGAGCGGGCTCTACACCTCCGAGGAGATGGCCCAGGCGGACAACGCGGCTCCGGCGCCCACCGCTCCCCAGGCCCGCCGCGCCGACGTGACCCGCGAGGTGGCCCAGGCGGCGGGCGTGCAGCCCCAGACGACCGAGACCGACGCCGTGAGCGCCCGGATGCACCACTACAGTCCCAAGCTCGCCGCCCGCCGGGAAGCGCTGAAGAAGTACGGCGTGACCGGCGAGCAGGTAGACGCCCGCCTGACCGAACTCGCCCCCTGGCGCGAGAGCGACGAGAATGCCGAGGCCGCCATGCGGAACCTCGAGGACTGGGGCGCGGCCCTCAAGGCCCAGCGCGAGCAGGCCGCTCAGCAGCCCCAGGAAGCAGCCCCCGTGCAGACCGCCGAGGCGGAAGTGCTCGCCAGCAGCGCCCAGCGTCAGGCCCTCGCACAGTGCGCTGCCCGCACCGGGGCGACCACCAGTGACGACCGGGCGGTGCTGTGGGGCTACCTGACCAGCAGCGACCGGCCCGTGGGCACCAAGGACCTCACCGACGAGCAGGCCCAGGGCCTCCTCGACATGTTCAGCGGCTGGGACAACCACGAGGCCGCTGCCGTCTTCGTCGAAGCCCAGAAGAAGATTCTGCCCTTCTGACCTGCCCGCCCGCTCCGCCGGGGCGGGCCTTCCCCTTCCGTCCCCCCGCCACCGAGGTTCCAGATGAAACAGACCCAGCACTACCCCGTCCGCGCCCACCGCACCGAGACCAAGTACAACCCCAAAGACGACCTGATCAGCCTGCTCGATGTCCAGGTGCCCGCCGAGGCGCTGGAGTTCCTGCGTGCTGCCCACGAGGCCCAGGGCAGCAAGGACGTGACCTTCACCGTGCAGGTCACGGACCGCGAGGACGGCGAGTTCCGGAAGCTGGCCTTCACCTCCAAGGGCAGCAAGATGAAGGACTTCGTGCCGGTCGCCTCGCTGGAGAAGTGGCACAACTCGCACGACAACCTCACCGAGCTGTTCGACCACGTCACCTACGAACTGGCCCTGATCGTGCAGGTGCGCGAGATGCAGGACGGCCCCGGCCTCTTCGAGGAACCTCAGCCCGAGCCAGTGGCGGCGGGCGTGCTGAACGCGCCGAAGGAAGTGCTCGCGCTGCCCGCGCCGGAGGTCGTGGAAGCCGAGTTTCAGGACTGGGAGACCACGGCCCGTGAGTTGCTGGCCGTCTGTGGTCCCGAGGTGCTGGCGGACCTGCTGGCGGCCCTGAACCTGCCTGCGCTGCCCGCAGCGGCGACCGACGTGGAGCAGGAGGAGGCACGCAGGAGGCTGCTCCCGGTCCTGCACGTCCTGAACGGGACGGACCTGCTGAAGCAGGTGCAGGACCGAGTCAAGGTGGTTACCACGTTCCTGGCCCGCTGCTCGATGGCGCAGCTCTCGGCCTTGCTGGAGGAGGCGGGGTACGACGCCAGCTCCTGGGATGACCCCAAGAGCACCGACGAGGAAGACGCCGCCGAGTGGCGACAGCTCATCGCGCGGCACTGGGATGAGCTTCAAGGCACTGAGGCGCTGGCGGACGTGTGGGCACAGGTGACGGGAGGCGAGGGCCATGCGCCCGCCGCGGACTGAGGCGGGGGGGCTGCGGCCCCCTCCCTCTCACATCCCGCCGGAGTTCACGCCCGACCTGCGGGTGTTCTGGATTGACCAACTGCGCGGACTGACCGATCACCACCGGGCGGTGATGCTGACGGCCCTCGCCAACCGTTACGGCGAAGCCGCGGCGGCCGAGGTCCGGCAGGCGGTGCCCGCATGACGGCCGCCAAGACCATCAAGTTCCCGGCGCCCACGGTGCCCCAGGAACAGCAGCCCGCCAAGCCCGCGTCGTTCACGCGCCTGGACAACGCCACCGACCTCGAAGTGCTCGCGGACCTGCCCAACGCGCTGCTCAAGCCCGCGCTGTGTCTGCTCAAGCACCGCCACATGCGCCCGGTCCACTGGGGCGAGGTGGCGACCTTCAGCCGCCGGGGAGCCACCCAGACCCGTGAGGCGCTGAGCCGCCTCGCCGACCTGGGGCTGGCCGCCCAGCAGGGGGACCTGTGGAGTTGGGCCGACTCGCCCGCCGCCCGGAAACCCGTTCGGGAATCCGCTCGGAAACCCGTTCGGAAATCCGAATTTTCGACCCTCGCCGAGGCCGTCCAGCACGGCGAATCTCCGACCCCTAAAGAAGGAACAGAAGGAAAGAAGAAAGAAGACACCACCAACACCTACGTCTCTGACCTGTATGGCGCGGCCACGCCGGGGACGGGTGTTGTTGCTGGGGGGAGCATCGCAGAGACGGCACCGCAAGCGCCTAACGGCGCGGCCCCTGGCGGGGCCAGGGCTGAGACGCCTTCCCCTTCACAGGAACAAACCGCTCACCAGCACGAGGAAACCGAAGACGTGACTGACTCTGAAACTGTTCCGCCCGCCGCCGCGCCGCTTGGCTACCGCGCCGCTCAGGACGCGCTCAGCAACGCCGGAGCCTGGGACGTGTGGGCGAACTGGCTGCGCGGCAATCCGGCCCTCAGCCGCAACCGCGCCGCCCAGGATGCGCAGATCGCCCAGTTCGCCGAGTGGGTGCGCGGGGGCCTCATCGAGGAACTGCGCCAGCACGCCCGCGAGATCGTCGTGGCGGGCAGTTTCGCGCACCCGTACCTCGCCCTGGAAGCCCGCATGGACCGCGCGAAGGTCGTGCAGGACGCGAAACAGCAGAACGTCGACGAGACCCGCCGCGCGTTCGGCGAGCCGACCTGCACCCCCGGCGAGCGCCGCCGCGCTCCGGATGGGCAGACCTGGACGGTGGAGGAGGTCGCCTACGGCCTGGTGATCTTCGAGGAGGCCGCCGCGCCGCTGGACGTGCCCGACGCTGTAGTTGCGGAGTGGGCGGTGGTGTCGTGACCGGCAGCCGCAAGACGTTCCGGGTGGCGCTGCCGCACAACGGCCCGGTGTTCTGGGTACGGGCCGAGAACGAGCGCATCGCCGCCGATCAGGTCGCGCACATCCTGGCCGGGCGCTTCCACTACGCCCGCCCCAATCCGAAGCGCGAGGGCGAGTGGCACGTCGAGAAGCATGAGCGGGGCGAGAACTGGGGCACCCGGCACCGCTTCCTGATGACCGAGGTGCAGCCCAAGGCCAAGGCGGGTGAGGGGCAGTGACCACCGACCTGCCCCCCCGCGTCCCGCCCCACAGCACCGAGGCCGAGGTCAGCGTGCTGGGCAGCCTGCTGCTGGACAACGACGCCTTCCTGGCCGACGCCGTGGCCGAGCTGACACCCGGCATGTTCTACCGGGAGGCGCACCGCAAGGCCTTCGCCGCGATGCAGGCCCTGCGCGACTCCGGCGAGCCGGTGGACCTCACCACCCTGACCACCGAACTCGCGCGGGTCGGCCACCTCGACGACGTGGGCGGCGTGACCTACCTGATCGGCCTGGGCGACCAGACGCCCACCGCCGCCTACGCCGAGCACTACGCCCGGATCGTGCAGGAGAAGTGGACCCTGCGGCAGATTATCGCCGAATCCGGGCAGCTCATGCGGGCCGCCTACGAGCAGCAAATCCCGCTCGAAGACCTGCTGACCCAGGCCGGGCAGATCGGCAGCAGCTTGGACGTGCAGGCGAACAAGGGGGCCTTCAGCATCGCCGACGTGGTGGGCGAAGTCGCCCGCGACGTGGCGAGCGGCACCGGCGAGCGCCCCCTCTCCACCGGCTTCTCCGACCTCGACGACCAGCTCAGCGGCGGGCTGTACCCGGCCACCCTCAACGTGCTGGCGGCCCGGCCCTCGATGGGGAAGAGCGCCCTGGCGCTGAACGTCGCCGAGAACGTGGCGGGGCAACTGGCGACCTCCGGCGCGGACGGGCAGGTCGCGGTGATCTCGCTGGAGATGCGCCGTCACCAGCTCGTTGTGCGCCTGCTCTCCGCCGCCTCACGCATCCCGGCGGGCACGGTGCAGGCGGCCATGTACGGGCGGCAGGGCCTCACGCCCGGCCAGAAGTTGCGCTTCGATCAGGCGGCCGGGCGGCTGGGGGGCCTCCCCATGACCTTCCTCGACGACGCGGCGCACGACAGCAGCCTGAAGGCGCTGCCCGCCAAGCTGCGGCGGCTGCACAAGGAAGCCCCGCTGCGCCTGGTCGTCATCGACTACCTGCAACTGATGACCGCCGGGGGCGAAAACCGCGTGCAGGAGGTCAGCACCATCAGCCGCACCCTCAAGCAGCTCGCCCGCGAGTTCGGCTGCCCCTTCCTGGTGCTCTCGCAGCTCTCCCGCGCGGTCGAGCAGCGGCCCAACCACCGGCCCATGCTCTCCGACCTGCGCGAATCGGGCGCTGTGGAACAGGACGCCGACACCGTCATGTTCATCTACCGCGACGAGTACTACGACAAGGAGACGACCGAGCGGGGCATCGCCGAGATCATCGTGGGCAAGCAGCGCGAGGGCGCGGTGGGCACGGTGCGCCTCCAGTTCATGGGCGACTACGTGCGGTTTGGGAACCTTTCACGAGGCCCGGAGTGCGGATGAGGCAAGCCGATATAGACGGTTTCCGGGGCCTTCAGGTGGGCGTCCTGTCATTGCGGCGGAACTGGTGGGGGGTCTCCACACAGCATGAAGCCATCCGGTTGCACATGGCATCCAGGCCCCGGCAAGGAAGGTCGGGTGCCCGAGCACGCACTCAAAAGCAAAGCCAAAAGGGCCAGCGGCAGCAAACGCTTCATGGCTGCATCGTAGGGGTCCCGCAAGGATCGCGGCGCACAAAGTTGCGTGGTTGGGTGGTCGGGCGGGGGATGACTCACCTGATTGAGGTGGCTGCGTGACCGGCCAGCAGCTCGAAGTCCGCGCCCCCACCCTGGAACAGCGGATGGCCGCCTGGGGCGAGTCCTACCGCGCCTCCCAGCGCAGCCTGAGCGACCGCGCCCGCGAAGCCTACGCCCTCTACCTGCGCTGGACCGCCGCCGGTCACTCGGGCGACTTCAGCACCACCCTGGCCAAGCACGCGGGCCTCTCGCGCACGACCGCGTGGCGTGCGTGGAGAGCCGGGTACGCCCTGCACCTCGGCAGCACCGCCACCACCGATCAGGGCGACCTCGTGGACGCGGCCCGCGCCCTCGACAACGGCGCCACGCTCGCCGAGGTCAACACCGCCCTCCAGCAGCACACCATCCGTGACCTGGCCCAGCAGCTCGACACGGGCAGCGTGGGCCGCCGCATGACCGCCGATGCTGCCCAGCTTCGCCAGCAGGTACAGCAGCGCCTCGGCGCCCTGGGCCTGGAACACCTGCCCCCCGCCGAGCGCGACGAGCTGGTGTTCCGGGCCTTCCTGACGGTTTCAGATGAAACGCTCGCCGGGATCGTGCAGGCGTACCGGAAGACGACGGAAGGGAGCGAGGCGTGAAGCAGTGCCGCTGCTGCGGGTTTCATGATGGTCGCCACTGGAACAGGTGCCAGCACTGGCGGCCTCCCGCTAAGTACCGCTGGCTCACTGAGGGTCAGACCTACCGCTACAGCGCCGCAATCGGTAAGGGCGACGATACCCGGCGCGGCACCACCTGCACTGTGGTGACCGTCCCGCGTGCTGGGGCGAAGCCCGCCAACGTGTTGGTGCGCTGGTTGGACGGTCACACGGCCATCGTGCCCAGCGGCGTGCTGCGCAAGGTGGCCCTGTGACCCGCCGCGCTCCCCGAGTCAGCAAGCAGGACGGCGAGCCCCTTGAATCCACCATCCAGGCCCAGATCGTGCAGGCTCTCAAGGGCCAGGGCTTCACGGTCTGGGAACTGTTCAAGGGCAGCAGCCGGGGCGGGCAGGTCTGGGCCACCAAGGGCATCCCCGACCTGTACGTCTTCGCCGGGGGCCGCGCCGTCTGGCTGGAGGTCAAGCGGCCCAAGACCGGCAAGCTCAGCGCCGCCCAACACGAGCGCCACCAGGAGCTGACCGTCTGCGGCCTCCCCGTCCACGTCGTCACCAGCCGGGAAGAAGCCCTCGCCGCCCTGGGCGTCCGGGTGGGTTATGCCCCGTGACCATCACTCCCCCTACCGCCACGTCCGCAAGCGCCTGTGGCAGCGCTACCGGGTCCGCATCACCGAGCACGAGTACGCCCGCCTCTGCCACGCCCTTGCCACCGGCCGCCACCCCTGCCGCCTCGTCCTCGGCTGGGCCGACGAGACCCGCGTGCTGATCGAGCTGCGCTACGCCCGCCGCCCCATCCTCGCCGTCTGGGACCAACGCGCCCGCGTCATCGTCACGGCTCTGCCCCTCACCGCCTACCACCGCCGTCAGATCGCGGTCGGCCCCCTCGCCTAGCCTGCGCCCCCGGAGGTTTCCCCCGTGTCCTACAAGCCCAAGGACCCCCACAACCAGCCCGCCGCCCGCGCCGCGCGGGCTTTTCTGCGGGGCAACCCCGGCAAGACCTTCACCAGCCCCGACGCTGCCATCCGCGCCGGGGTGCCGGAAGAAGAATGGCTCGCCATGCTCGAAGGCGAGAACGTCCGCTTCTGGACCCGCAACGGTCGCCGCGCCCGCCGGAGCAGCACGCGTCACCCCGTCCGGGTGTCAGAGGAGGCGGCAGATTGACCTTGGTGAAGAAGCGCGACTTGTTCCAAAGTGGAATTGACCCCGAAGGCCGCAAAGGTGCCCGCGTGACCGCCCAGGACATCGCGGCCCTGGAGCGCCGCGCCGCCGAGTTGCCCCGCGTCCCCGGTGTGGGCCGCGCCCGCGTCGTCGCCCTCTCCCGCGCCGCCTACGCCCTGCGCCTCGACTTCCTGCGCCACGGGCTGACCGGCGACTTCACCACCTGGCTCAGCGAGAAAAGCGGCCTCGCCCGTACCACCTGCTACCGCTACTGGAAGGCGGGCCGGGCACTGGCCGCCGGGAGCAAGCCCACCCGCAATCAGTCCGGCCTGCTGGCCGAGCAGCGCGAGCGCGAGACCACCCCCGTCCCTGACCTCGACTGGGATGACGACGAATGACCCGCCGCGCCGCCCTCCCCGTCCGCGTGCAGCGCTTCCGCGAGCAGCAGCGCCGCCCCGGCCGCCCCACCGAACTCACGCCCGAGGTCAGCTTCATGATCTGCGAGCTGGTCCGGCTGGGCTGCACTTACGAGGTGGCAGCGGTGGCGGCCGGGGTTGCTGGCAGCACCTTCCGCAGTTGGAAACAGCGCGGGCGCGAGGAACCCGGCAGCATCTACGCCGATTTTCTGGCGGACCTCGAAGAAGCTGAAGCCCAGGGCGAGGTCACGCACCTCCACACCATCAGCAAGGCGGGGCCGGACGGGGCGAAGTGGATCCTCGCGGCCCGCCACCCCGAACGCTACGGGCAGTCCACCAAGGTCAACGTCCTCGTGCGGCAGGAACTCGACACTGCCCTCGACGCCCTGGAAGCCGAGCTGAGTCCGGAGGAGTTTGAGAAGGTCCTCGCCGCCCTCGCCAAGCACGCGGGGGGCTGACCGTGCCCCGACGACACGCGCGGGCCTCGGTGTTCGCGGTGGCAGCCGAACGTGCCCAGGCCCGCGGCGTCAACCTCAGCGAGGTCACCGAACGGACCCAGCGGGAAACGCGCTCCGCCCGATCAGGCGACTTCGCCGCCGCTGCCGCCGAAGCTTTCGTCCCGCACCCCGGCCCCCAGCAGCAGTTCTTCGACGACCGCACCACCTTCGAGGTTCTGTACGGCGGCGCGGCCGGGGGTGGCAAGTCCCACGCGCTGATGGGCCTCGCGCTGACCCGGTCGGCCATCCCAGGGCACGAAGCCGTGCTCTTCCGCAAGACCTACAAGCAGATTGAGGGCGCGGACGGCCTGCTCTCCAAGGCGCTCGCCATGTACCTGCCCATCGGCATGAAGTACCGCGCCGACGAGTACAAGTTCACGGCCCCCACCGGGGCGAACGTCGTGCTGCGCCACCTCGCCGACCGCACCGCCTACCTCGACTACCAGGGGCAGGCCTTCCAGTTCGCGGGCTTCGACGAGCTGACCCAGTACACCGAAGAGGAATACCTCTACCTGATCTCCCGCCTCCGCAGCACCATCCCCGGCGTGGTGCCGATCATGCGGGCCAGCGCCAACCCCGGCGGCCCCGGTCACGAGTGGGTGCTGAAACGCTGGGCCGCCTGGCTGGACCCGAAGCACCCCAACCCCGCCCTGCCCGGTGAGGTCCGCTGGTACCTGCGCGGCGCGGACGGTGTGGAGCAGGAAGTGCCGGAGGGCACGCCCCTCGCCCGCTCGCGCAGCTTCATCCCTGCCCGCCTCAGCGACAACCCCAGCCTCACCCACGACGACGAGTACCTCGCCAACCTCAACAGCCTGCCCGAGCTGGAGCGCCTGCGCCTGCTGAACGGCGACTGGACGGCCACGCTGGGCGAGGGCATGTACTTCAAGCGGTCCATGTTCCGGGTGCTCACCGCCGCCATGTACGCGGAGCAGCTCGCCGCCGACCCCATCGTCACCCGCGTGCGGATGTGGGACCGGGCCGCAACCGAACCCGGCGAGGGGAACACGGACCCCGACTGGACGACGGGCACCCTGATCGGCAAGACCCGCTCCGGCCGCCTGATCGTCGAAGAGGTCATCCGCTTCCGGAAGGGGCCGCACTTCGTCGAGCACAAGATCAAGCAGACCTGCGCCGCCGACGTGATCCGCTATGGCACCGACCCCCGCAAGGGCGGCGTGATCACCGTGCTGACCCAGGACCCCGGACAGGCCGGGAAGTACGAGCGCATGAGCTACGCCCGGCAACTCGGCGGCCATGACGTGCGCTGGCTGCTGGAGCGGACCATCGGGGACAAGGAAACCCGCGCCCGGCCTGCCGCGGCTGAGGCCCAGTCTGGGAAGATCGACGTGGTGGAAGCGGAGTGGAACCGCGAGTGGTTCACCGAGTTGGAGGCGTTCCCGCTGGGCACCCACGACGACCAGGTGGACGGGCTGAGCATCGGCGTCATCTGCCTGAACGACAAGATGCCTGCGCGGAGCACGGGGTGGGTGGCGTAGGATTCGGCATGGCTTACCTGGTAATCACCGATGAGCGGGGTGAGAAGCACGAGTACCGTGATGTCCCGAATGACTTCGTCGCGGAGGCTATGGAAGCTATCGATAAGCGCGAGGGGACACACCTGCACTTGGCATACACCTACCCAGATGGCACGACACGTCACTCAGAGGTCGCCTGGGTGATGTTCAAAGTCGTCGATTTCGGCTACGACTGAGAAGAGGTTGTCGTAGCGTGAGGCATGAAAAAGCTGCTGCTCGCGCTGGCCCTTCTGCTTACCTCTCAGGCTGCCGCTGCTCGTTGGGAATACGCCATCCTCGTCTACGGCAACAACTTCGCTGAGTGGCAGTCTCCCTCCGGATACATCACCACCGACGACTTGAAGAAGACGATGGCGAAGATGAAATGCAAGCTGCCCAAGGGCTCGGCCAACTTTATTGACTTCCTCAACTGCGCGGGAGCGTCGGGCTGGGAGCTGGTACAGGTGGATGTCGAGAACAGCCAATGGATCTTCAAGCGCAGCAGATAACCTAACTTCGAGGAGAACCCCGCCCCGTGCGGGGTTTTCCCATTCCTGCCGGGTGTCACGCGCCCCAGCATCCTTGACTCACTGCCCGGTGCAGAGCGCCAGGTGCGCGACCAAGGAGACCCCCATGCCTGAGAAGACCGTGACCATCTTCGTCAACGACGACGGAACCGTCGACCTCTCCCGCTTTGCCAGCGACCCCGACCTGAACAAGGTCAAGGGCGTGATCGACGGGCTGCGCGGGGAAGCGGCCACCAACCGCAAGACGGCCACCGAGACCGCCGCGAAGCTGGAACAGGCTCAGGCCCGCATCACCGCCCTCGAAGGCAGCAGCAACCTCACCGAGGCCGAGCGCACCGAACTCCGCACCCTGCGCGAGTTCCGCGAGGCCGCCGGAGTCACCAGCGCCGACGACCTCAAGCGGCTGCGCGAGGATGCCACCTTCGGCCAGTCTCGCCGGGTGGACGACCGCCTGGGCGACCTGGCCCGCAGCCTCGGCGCAGACGCGGCGGCCCTCAAGCAGCTCTCTGGCATCCGCGATCTGGAGACCAAGGTGGAGCGCGAGAAGGTCATCGTCAACGACGCCGAGACCACCCGCGAAACCCCGATGGTCAAGGTGAACGGGGTCTGGGAACCGCTTCGCGGGTACGTCGAGCGCGAGTACGCCCCGTTCAAGAGCGTGCTGTGGCCCGAGGGCGAGAAGAAGCAGGACGCCACCACCTCCCTGCCGGGCGTGCCGGGTGCGCGTGGAACCGGGCAGGGCAAGCCGACCGAACAGCCCCAGGACGAACCCGACTTCTTCGCCGCCATGTTCGACACCGGCGGCGCCGCCAGGAGCTAATCCATGCCGAGACCCACCCTCGACGTCATCACCGCCCGCAGCGGGCAGGCTCGCCGCGCCCTCGTGCGCCGGTACCAGCAGCTCTCCCCGCTGATGCAGGTGCTGCCCTTCGACAACAGCGTCGTGCCCTCCCTCAGCGGCGGCGGCGGGCGCAGCCTCATCTACGGCTACGAGCGCGACAAGCAGCCCCGCGGTGCCCAATTCCGCGACTGGTACCAGGACTACCCCGCCGACTACCAGGAAACCGAACCCGTGGTCACGTACCTGCGCCCCCTGGGCGGAGCGTTCGAGATTGACCGCGTGTTCGTCCAGGCGGACGGCAGCATCAGCCCCAACACCCCCGGCTTGGGCAGCTTCGTCAACGAGAACGTTGACGCGCTGGCCCGTGCCACCGTAGGCCTGTTCGCCAACACCTCGGTCAACGGGGACAAGGTCGCCAACCCCCTCGCCTTCGACGGGCTGAGCAAGATCCTCGACGGCACCACCAGCGAGTTCAGCGGCACCGCCCTGAACGTCGGCGAGGGGGCGACCGTCGACGACTACACCAAGGCTGTCACGGCGATGAAGAAGTTCATCAACCGCATCAAGGCGCGGGGCCTTCAGCCCGTCATCTTCGGCAACGAGGAGAGCGCCCTGCGGCTGGAGATGGCCGCCATCAAGCTGGGCTACACCGACCGCAAGCCGGACGCCTTCGGCCAGGACATCGTGAACTTCGCCGGTGCGCCGATTCTCGACCTGGGCGCCCGCGTGGGCACCACGGGCGACGATGCGGCCGACAGCGTCATCCCCGTGACCCCGGACGGCCTGACCGACATCTACATCGTCGGCCTGGGCCTGAGCGGCTTCCACGGCGTGACCCTGACCGGCGACAGCGGCGTGACGTACTACTCCAACCTGGGCGACACCAAGCCCGGCGTCACCAAGCGCGTCGAGTGCGAGATGGTCGGCACCGTGGCCCTCAAGGACACCAAGGCCGCCTACGTCCTGCGCGACGTGCGCGTGCAGCCGCAGGTCTGATCATGGGCAAGGCGACCGAACTGGCGCGGCAGCGTGAGCGGGAGGCCTACGAGGCCACCCGCCTCGCGCAGCTCGCGCCCACCGACCCCATCCGGCGGGCGAAGGTGCTGGACGGGGTGCCCGCCCCGCAGGACGGCGGGGCACCGAACGGCACAGCGGGAAAAGCAGGTGGGGCGGACGGCGAACCCATCCAGGGCGGGGCGTCTGAGGGCACCCCCACCCCGGAGCACATCCCCGAGGTGCAGCCCACCACCGCCCAGGACTCCCGCCCCGCCAAGCAGGACGACGCGCCCGGTCTGAGCAACTCCGAGGCTGAGGCCGCTGCGGTGGCCCAGCCCGACGAGAAGCCCAAGACCAGCACCAAGAGCACCACCCGCAAGACGACCACCCGGAAGGCCACGAAGTGACCCAGCCCGCCGCCCCTGCCATGACCGAAGGCGACGCCCTGCAACACCTGCGGGACGCCCTCGGCAGCAACTACGAGGGGGCCACCGACGACGGCACCCTGCGCCGTGCCCTCCGGGTGGATGCGCAGGGGGACCGGCTCCGGCCCTGGGCGACGGCGGCGCGGCTGATCAAGTTCAACACCGAGTACGAGGTGGGCGGCGACCTGGCGGCCCGTATCGACCGCAAGCTGGCCGAGCTGGACCAGACCCAGCGCGGGGCCGACGCGACTGCTGCCCGCCTCACCCACTCGCCCGCGCCCGGCGGCGTGACGTGGGGGGACCTCTAGGCCCGCACTCAGCCGCCGTTTCTGCCGCCCTCCGGGGCGGTTTTCTTCTGCCGGGTGTCAGCCCGCGGGCGACTCTGAGGGCATGGAACCCCAGGCGCTCGCCGTTCACCCCCACTGCCTGACGCCGCCGGGCACGCCCGTCACCATCCGGCACGACCCCCGCACCTTCACTGTGCTGGCGGGCTTCGTGGCCTACCAGGACGGCAAGCGGCGCAACTGCTACGTTCTGCGCGACCTCGAGGCGGGCGAGCTGCACGCGGCGCTGAACGGCTGGCTCACCCCGGTGGGATGGCTGAGTGAGCGGCTGGCGCAGCTTCAGGGCGCCGCGCAGGAACAGGCGGACCTGCGCGAGGCCCTGCGCCGGGTCTACGGGGAGGTCTGATGGACGCGGGCCAACTGGTGCAGCTTTCGCGGATGCAGGCGAGGCTGGCCGACGTGCGCACCCGCATGGACCGGGAGACAGCCCTGCGCTCGCTGTACGCCGACCGCTTCGACAGTGCGCTGCTGGGAGAGACGGCGCACCACTTCCAGCCGGAGACGCTGGAGATGGCCTTGCAGGGGGAAAACCCCTTCCGCGAGGCCATAGGGCGGCTGGTTACGCCCGTGCGGGCCGGTGGGGCGCAGTGGACGGGGGACGACACCTGGACAGACGACCGCAAGGCGTACCTGAAGGCGCTGGCTGGCGTGTTCGGGAAGGTCGTGACCAGCCTCGCGCTGACCGGCAAGGCCGCCGTGCTGCCCTGGAAGAGCGAGGACGGGCGGGTGCGGGTCACTGCCCTGCGCGGCTACCTCCACCCCGTCTACAGCCGCACCGACCCCGACGAGGTGGAGCGGGTGCTGTGGGTCACTACCTCGGACGGCGGCGCGACCGGCACGCGCTACACGGTCTGGGTCTTCGAGCCCGGCAAGGTCACCATCCACCGCGACCTCGACGACCCCACCGCCTACGCCCTGGGCCGGGGAGAGGAGCGGGGGCTGCCCTACGCGGCCGGACGGCTGCCCCTCGCCTTCATCACCTTCGACCAGGACGGGGACGGCGATCCCTACGGTCCGGCGGACGTGTGCTACTCGGCCTTCCGGCGCTGGCTGCACCGCCTGGTGCAGGAGAACGTCACCTACCACAGTGGCGCGTACAAGCAGAAGGTCATCTACGGTAACAACGGCCCGGTCCCGGCCCTCGGCCCCTTCAAGTTGCTGGAACTGGACGGCGAGGCCAAGTACGAGGAGCACGGCGCGGACACTGCCCTCATCCAGCAGATGACCACCTCGCGCGAGGCGGCTGGGCGCAGTGTCTGGGCCTCGGCGGGCGCTCCGGAGGCCCTCAGCGGGGCGGGCGAGTCGGGCGAGGCGCGTGCCATCGCCGGGCAGATGCACGAGCAGACCTGTGACGATCTGGGCGACCTCGGCGCCGCTCTGCTGACCGACGCGGCGGCGCTGCTCGCGGGAATGGGGGTCATCCCGAAGCCCATCGAGTTCACCTGCCGCCCCCTCTTCGTGGCGAAGCGGTCTGCCGAGCAGGCGAACGTGGGCGCCCTGTACCGCGACAAGGGCATCACGCGGGGCGAGCTGCTGCTGCGCCTTCAGGACCTCGGCATGACGATCAGCGCCGACGAGCTGAAGCGGGCGGCGGCCGAGTCGGGCGACTTCGCGCGGGCAGTGGCGCTGCTGAACGCGGGGGCACCTACCTACGTGGCCCTTGACCTCCTGCGCCAGGCCGGGGTCACGACGATCACCGAGGAAGACGTGGCGGCGCAGCGGGCGCTTGACCTCGCGGACGCGAGCGGGGAACCGGAAGACGGCGAGGGGGATGACGACCCCGACGACCTGACCGACCCCACCGACCCGGTGACCTAGCGTGAGCGACCTGCGGCTGACTGAACTGCTGCGGGTGCTGGACCTGGCCGCCCTGCGCGAGCGTCGTCGCCTCGACGACATGCGCAGGGCGGTGGTGCGCCAATACCGTGGCATCTCCTTGGAGGAAGCGGCTGGGCAGCTTCGCGCGGCCCTGGATGCCCCCAACCCGGCCAGCGCCCGCGCCCGCACGGAGCTGACCCTCAAGGCGCTGGACATCGCGGTGCGGGAACTGGGCCTGCCCCCGGAGCGGGCCGAGCAGATCGTGCGCAGGGCGGTGCGCGACCGGGTGCAGACGCACGACGAGCTGCTGCGCCTCCAGAACCCGGCGCTGAGCTTCAATGACCCCGCCGAGGTGCAGGCCCGCGCGGTGGGGACGGCCCGGCGAGACATGAACCGCTACTGGGAGAAGGAACAGCGCCGCTTCCGCAACGACGTGGCCCGCACCATCCGCGAGGCCATCCGTAAGGGGCTGGACCCGGACAAGGCGGCCACCCTGCTGGAGAAACGGTTAGGCGTCTCGCGCTCGCGGGCGGTCCTGATCGCCACCGACCAGATGCTCACCGCAGCGGCCAACGCGGACCGGCAGCGGCAGCGCGACATGGGCGTGAAGGAGTACGTGTGGCGCACGGTGGGGGACAAGAAGGTCCGGCGGGAGCACCAACTCCGGAACGGGCGGCGCTACGCCTGGGCCACCGGGGGCGAGTATCCAGGGCGGGCCATCCGCTGCCGATGCCGGGCGCTGCCGATCATTGTCCGACTGCCCGCCCCACCCGAGGTTGACCGGGCAGCCTGAGCCGGGTGTCAGCCCTCTTTGCACACTGACCCTGTGCCCGCCGACACCCGTCCCTTCCTCACCCTCCGCACGCCGGGAGGGTCGTGCCGCTGCCAGCGCCCCAAGGTCCGGCCGCTCGCCCTAGGCATCACCGGGCAGGCGGGCGCCGTGGCGCAGGACCAGCCGACGCACACCATCCCGGTGCCGGTGGCGATGACCACCCCGCCCGCTGACCTTGCGGACAACGTGGTGGTCACGGTAGATGTGGAGCCGGGCAAGCTCACGGCCTTCCGGGTGCTGCGCAACGGCATCGACAAGGGCGCGGGAGTCTGGAAGCTGTACGTGCGGACGGAGGACGGATACACGCCGCCCGTGCAGCCGGGCGCACCTGTCTCTGATGAGGGGTACGAGCCATGACCCGCCCCGGTGCCACCCTCCGCATCCCGGCCTGGGTCAAGCGCCTGGGCAGCCTGCCCGAGCAGGTCACTCAGGAGGCCCTGGCCGAGTCGCGCGATTTCCTGCGCGACAAGGCCCGCGAGAACGCCAGCAAGGGCGGGGCGCGGGGCCTGCGCGTCCGCTCCGGGCGGCTGCTGCGGTCCATCCGCACCTACCTGAAGGCCAAGCCGAATGGGGGAGAGCTGAGCCTGGGCATGGTGTTCTACGGCTGGGTCCACGACACCGGCATGACCATCCGGGCGAAGGGGGGCGGCTACCTGCACTTCCGCACCCCGTCGGGAAGCTGGGCGAAGGTCCGCCAGGTCGTCCTGCCCGAGCGGCGCTGGGCACGGGACGCGCTCGACGAGACCCGTAAGCAGTTCCCCCGCTACCTCTATCGGGCGCTGGAACGCGCCACGAGGCCGGGATGAGCACGGTGCAGCGGTTTATCGACCTGCTCACCGCTGAGCTTCAGCGCTCCATGCCGGGCTACACGGTCGAGGCGCGGGAGCCGGTGGAGGGCGAGCTGCGGGCCAGTTCCACCGTGAAACAGGTCTTCATCACCACCGAGGGCATTGAACCGGGGGAGGAGGTTGCGGATTTTGGCGCGAGTACGCAGGTGATGGTCCCCGTGATGGTGGCCTGCGTCATGCAGCGCCCGGGCACGGTGCCCCTGGCCGCTGCGGTCCTGCGCCGCCGTCAGGCGATGGTGCAGGCCGTCCAGCGCACCATGCGCGACTTTGCCGAGACGGGGGAGCCGACGCTTCTCCGCTTCATTCAAGAACAGCCCCAGCTCATCGAGGGCTACCTCGTGAGTATCACGGGCGTGGAGGTCCATTACGACCTGCTCGCCGAGGAGGAGTTATGACGGGAGAGAAGAAGTACATCCTGCGCGACGGCGAGGAGCCGGGCATCTACCAGGGCATCGGGGACGTGCGGGTCGGTGTGCCCTTCCGCGTCTACAGCGAGGAACAGGAGCGGCTGGTCAAGGAAGACAAGCGCTTCAAGCAGTACACCGCCCCGGCGGAGGGTGTCACCGACGAGGGCACCGTGAAGGGCAGGACCGCCAAGGCTGGCAACGGCGGCAAGGAGTAAGCCATGCAGGGAAACACCGGCAAGATCGGCCTCGCGCTGATGAACGACACCACTACCCTCCCCGCCGCGCCCGCCATCACCCTGCGCGCCAAGCAGTACGCCGACCCGATGCCCCAGTACACCGAGACTGAGGAGGATGTGGCGACCGGCACGCGCTTCGGGCGGCAGAAGTTCATTCAGGGCGTGCAGGCGGGGAACAAGACCATCGTCGCGGCAGCCACGCTGCGCGACCTCCCGCTGCTGCTTCAGGCGCTGCTGGGGGCGCCGGACGGCACGGGGCTCATCACCCCCCGCCCCACCGATTACGGCGCCCTGATGCCCGGTCAGCCGGTCGCGGTGTGGCAAGCGCACCCGCTGATGGACAGCCTCTTCCCGGCCGCACAGATCGGCGGGCTGACCATCAACATCCCGAACCGCAACAACGCCGAGGTGAGCGTCACCCTGAACACGGCGCGGGTGAACGAGCTGACCCCGCCGCTCCCCGCCTTCCCGCCCCTGGTCAGCACGGGCGTCATGCAGATGCTGCACTGGTACCTGAAGATCGACGACGTGGTGTACAAGCCCGAGTCGGGCAGCATCGTCATCGAGCAGGGCATGGAAGCCGAGGACGGGGCGCAGGGGCTCGACGACGCGGGCAAGATGTACGTGCTGGGATGGAGCGCCAACGGCCCCCTCACGGCGCGGGTCGAGTTCCAACTCAGCGAGGCGGGGGCGGGCAGCGCGGCGGCACTGCGGGCGCTGCTCGCGGCGGCGCGGCCCAACGCGGCGACCGGCGAGCGCGTGCAGAAGGAAGTCGAGACGGGCTTCAAGATCGGCGACAAGGACGTGAAGTTCACCTTCCCGACGGCGCAGCTCATCGCCAACAACATCCCCAACGGCCTGGGCCGCTTGGTCGTGGGGATGCAGGCGGAGGGCGTGGGCCTGGGCGTTCCCCCAGTGCTGGTGAACGTGCCCGTGCCCGCCGCCTGACCTGTCTGATTCAGACACGGCCCCCGCCTCGCGCGGGGGTTTTCGCCGCCGGGTGTCACCACTCCCCAGAGACTGCGGGCATGACGGAAAAGAAGACGCACCCCTTGGAAAAGTTCGCGGGCGCCACGAAACGCATCACCCTCCCCATGTCGGGCATCGAGGTCGTCGTGCGCCGGGCCGACGTGGACGCCATCACCAACGACGCGATGAAGACCACGTTCCAGACGGGGGTGCTGCGCGAGGTCGCGGCCGAGTGGGCGAAGGAAGCCGCCGAGGAGACCCGCCCCGAGGGCAGCCAGCCCCGCCCCCAGCCGCAACTGTCCCCCGATCAACTGCTGGTGATTCAGGCGGAGGCCACCCGCGCCGTGCTGCGCAACACAGTCATCCTGCCGACGCTTGACGAGCTGATGGAGCTGTACGGCGGTGGAGAGCAGTTCGCGGATCTGGGATTCGGCCCGGACTATCAGCCGCTGATGGATGCCGTGAACGAGCTGAACCCGACCACCCGCGACGAGAAGGGCAACCTGACCCAGGCAGGTGATGCCCAGCGGGACCAGGCCAAAAGTGTGGCTGCACCTGAACGCGGTGACGCTGCACAGTCTGGCGACGGCGTATAAGGGCCGCCCCAGCGACTTCCTGACCCTGCGCCGGGCCATGCCAGAGGACCGGACCACCCTCGATCAGGCGGTCTACCTGTGGGCACAGGCGGAAGCGGCGATGGACCACTGGCACGCCCAGCAGCAGCGAAGCTAATCTTCACACTTCGGGCTGGGCGGGCAGACCTGCGCGACATGAGAGTGGGCGAGTGGTACGCGTAGGGGGTATGAAAAAACTTCTGATTTTGCCTGTTCTGGCCCTCGGCCTCGCTTCTTGCGCCCCGCTTCAAGGCCAGAAACCGATGATCTACCAGGGGAAGGCGAGTGACGTGTTGGCGGCCATCACCCAGATCGCCCCGACCGTTCAGGCCTCGCGCAACCACAACTTCTACAGCGTGATCGAGGCGACCCCAACGCAGGTGACCCTACAGGCTGATGCGCGGCCCGGCTTCGTTGCCCTCGGCGCGAATGTGCCCATCCGCGTGACCTTCACCGCCCTGGAAAGCGGCACCACCACGGTCGTGACGCATGCCGTCCGGACGGAAGTGCAGCCCAACCTGTACAGTCCACCCATCGCCAACATCTACGCGGAACTGGGCAAGCGCTTCACGATGGTCCCCTAACCCGCCCCTGCTTGCCGCGCCGCCCCCACCGGGGCGGCCTTCTTCTGCCGGGTGTCACCCACTCCGCGAGCCTGTCCCCATGTCGCTGGCCGAACAGATCAAGCTCCAAATCGTCAGCGTCGTCTCCGGCCAGCAGCAGGTCACCGCCCTCACCGCGCAGGTGGACCGTCTTACCCAGAGCACCGAGCGGCTGGACGGGGTCTACCGGGACGTGAACGGGCGGCTCCGCAACGCGCAGGGCCAGTTTGTTGCCGCAGGCGGCGCGGCGGGCGGCATGGCCGGAGGGTTCGGAGCTGCCGCCGCTGGTGCTGGGCGGCTGAACCTCGGCCTGCTCAACCTCAACGCCGGAATTCAGATCGTGCAACAGGTCGCGGGGGCGGTGCAGGGCCTCGTGAACCAGATGGGCGAATACGCCCGGCAAGCCGACGCGGTGACGGTCTCCCAGCGGTCGTGGGACACGGTCCTGGAGCGGTTCAACGTGGACGCGGGCGAGGCGCAGGGCGTGATTGACGACCTCGTGGACCGCACCGGGGCCAGCGAGATGGCGCTGAAGGGCGCGGCGGCCCAGTACATCAAGATGGGCGGCACGCTGGAGGATTTCCAGAAGGGGGCGCTGGCGGCGGCCTCCAGTTGGAGCGACCTCACCGTCAAGAGCATCACCCTCGACGAGTCCATCAGCAACGTCACCCTGGGGCTGGCGATGGGCCGCTCGGAAATGATGGAGTCCAGCGGCATCGTCGTGAACGCCTCCCAGGCCTGGGAGAAGTACGCCGACTCGGTGGGCAAGAGCGTGGACGACCTCTCGGACGCGGAAAAGGCCCACGCCTACGCGCTGGCCGTCTACAAGGAAGAGCAGATCGGCATCGAAACCCTGGCCGACAAGCAAACCGATCTGACCCGTGCGACCACCGAGAACACCCGCGCCCGCGAGGAGATGGGCCGCACCATCGGCGCGGTCGTGCTGCCTGCCTACACGCAGATGGTGCGTGGCGGGACCGACCTGTACCGCACAGTCACCGAACTGACCCGCGCTTACCAGCAGGGCGGCGCGGCCACCGACGAGCTGGCTCGCAAGAACCCGGCCCTCACCGCTGCGCTGGAACGCCTCAAGCCCGCTGCCGACCAGATGCGGGCGGGGCTGCTGAGCGCCTGGGAGGGGATTCAGGGCGCCTATCAGCGCGTGCTGGTGCCCATCTTCGAGCGAATCCGCCCCCTGGCTGAGCAGGCTTTTACTTACGTGCCGGGCATCGTCGAGAGCGCGGGCAAGCTGATCGGCGAGACGTTCCAGCTGATCTCCGACCTCTGGGAAAACGTCCTGCACCCCGTCTGGGACGCTATCGCTCCCGTCGTGTCTGCCGCGTTCGCAGGCGTGGCGGCTGCCCTGGACGGGGCGCTGAAGTTCGTCACCGGAATCTTCTCGGCCATCCGTGCCCTGATCGCAGGGGACTGGAAGGGCGCGTGGGAGGCAGCCAAAGACGCGGTTGGAACGGCTCTGCTGGGGCTGGAGACGCTGCTGTCGGGCGTGCTGACCAACCTCAACAGCGTGATTGACCGGGCCGCCCGCAGCCTCGCAGATAAGGCGAAGACGATGGGCGAGGGCCTGCGCGACGGCATGATCTCGGGCCTCGCCAACCTGTCGGTGCGGCTGGCGACCACCATCAGCGAGGCGGTCGAGAACGCCACCCGCAACCTGCCCGACTGGGCCAAGCGCATCCTGGGCATCGGCAACCTACAGGGCTATCTGGAGGGCGTCATCGAAGCGGCGGGCGGAGCGGGGGAGGATGCCTCTGACCGGACCGACGCTCGGACCCAGGCCGACGTGGCGAACAACGGACGCGACCTGCCTCCCAACAGCTTCGCCGCGTCTGTGTTCCGCGAGGCCCTGGAGCAGCGCGGCCTCCGCACTGCCGACGAGATCGTGAACTACTGCGCCCAGTGGGTGCGCGACACCCTCGGGGACGCCGCGCCGGGGATGCGCTCGCAGATTGACAAGCTGTTCCAGAGCAACCCCGGCAAGAACGGCCCCAACGCCGTCAGCGCCTACCAGAACTTCCGGGCGGCGGGCCTGACCCGCCAGTACACCAGCCTCGCGGACCTGAAGCCGGGGGACACGGTGTTCTACGCCGACGGCGGGCAGAACCACGTCGGCGTGTACGTCGGGGACGGCCTCGTGCGCGGCAACAACCGGGTGACGTTCCAGCAGAACGGCGGCAAGCTGGACGCCAAGGGCAACCCGGTCCCCGGTTCCACCGCCAACCCGGTCGGCAACGTGGGCATCAACCAACTGGGGCACGTCACGGCCATCGTGCGGGCCGACGACCTCGTGGCCTACATCACGGGCCGCGCTCCGGTCACGGACACGCCCAAAGCGGGCACCCCCACCAACACCCGCCCCACCGGAGGCACCACGCCGCCCCCCGCCGAGACGCCCAGCGCGGCCGACATCGCCAAGGCTCAGGCCGCGAAGATCGACGACACGCTCGCTCGCGTGCGCCTGGAGGTGGTCAGTAAGTCGGCGGGCATCTCCCTGCTGGCCCGTATCCGCGACGAGGCGCAGGCCGTCGCCAGGAAGCAGGGCACCGGCTGGCAGGAATACGCGAAGACCGCCGAGCGTGCCCAGCAAGCCATCGACGGGCTGAAAAAGGGCAATCCAGCGCTCAAGGAAGCCAAGGACCTGCTCTCGGCGCTCTCGACCCAGTACGAGTACGCCGGGAAGTCCGGTCTGCCCGCCTACATCAACGGCCTGCGGGCCTTCATCCGTGAGCAGGAAAAGGTCGTCGCCAGCAGCAAAAAGGACAGCAAGGAACAGCTCGACGCGATGGCGAACGTCAGCCGCGCCCGGCAGATGCTCGAAGACGCCACCAAGCCCAAGGGCAAGGAGACGGTCACGGTGTCGCAGGCCGACATGGACCTCTACCGCAAGCAAGCCGAACAGGTGGTCCTGTGGCAGCGGGAACTTGACAAGACCCCCAACTCCGACCGCGCCCGCGTCCTGCAAAACCAGATCGCCGCCTACAACGCCCAGGGCGAGGCCGCCCGCAACGTGCTCGCCATCGTGTCCGGTGCGGCCCAGCGCCGTGAGCAACTGGAGAACGAGGCCGAAGACCGCGCCAAGCGAGGGGCAGAGGGCCGCGCCGCTGCTGAGAAGGCCCTGGCCGAGAAACGGTGGGAATTGGCCCGCGATACCGCCCAGGGCGTGATCGACGGCTATCAGGACGAGCTGGACGCGGCAGGTGACAACGCCGAGGCCCGGCTGGAGGTTGAGCTTCGCCTCGGCAAGGACGTGCTCGCCGCCCGCAACACGCAGGCCACCGCCAATGCCGAGCTGGAAAAGCAGCGCCTCCGCGAGGAACGCAACCGCCTGATGAATGCCGAGGGCGTGACCAAAGAGCAGCGGGTCAAGCTGTGGCAGGAATACGGCAAGCTCATCGCCGCCGAGGACACCAAGCTCCAGGCCACCCTGGGCCGCAATGCCGCCGCCAGCACCCGCGCTGAGGAAGAAGCCCGCACCGCCGCCACCGAGGCCAAAGAAGAGGAGGCCCGCAAGGACCGCGCCCGCCAGCAGGCCACCTACCGCGTGCGGCAGGCCATCCGCCAGCAGAACATCTCCCTCGCCGAGGGCGAGCTGGAGAAGCTGCGCGACCTGCGGCAGAGCGAGCTAGACGCCATCGACCGCAGCAACCGCTCCGCCGTGGAAAAGGCCCGCGCCCGCCTGGAGGTGGAGCGCCGCTACGCCACCGACGAACGCCAGTTGATGACGGACCTCGCGGCACTCCGCAAGAAGGACGCCGATGCCCGCGCCAACAGCGGCCCCAAGCAGGAGCAGGCCGGGGCACTCCGGCTGTCCCAGCAGCGCTACGACGCGGACATGCGGGCGGTAGAGGGGCTGGACCGCGTGGCCCAGGCGGAGGCGAAGGTCACCGAGGAACAGAGTCGCCAGACCCAGACACTGGACGGGCTGGTCGAGAAATACCGCGATCTGGGCGCCGCCCTCCAGAAGAAAGCGGAGGCTGGAACCCTCACCGACGAGGACTACACCGACTATCTAGAGGAACTGGGCGACCTGTGGACCGCTGCCGGTCAAGCCGGACTGAAGGCCAACCCTCAACTTGTCGCCGCGCACCAGGCGGCCAAGACCTTGGGGCAGACGGCCCGGACCACCTCGGAGGCCGTGGCGTCGCTGAACCTGGAACTGGAGATGCAGGAGGAGTCCGCCCAGGGCGTCGTGAAGATGGCGCAGGACCTGATGGCGGCGGGGCGACCCGTGGAAGCCATGCAGTTGCTCAACGGGGCGCTGGACGACCTGCGGGAGCAAGCCGCGCAGGGGCTGCCCATCAGCATCAAGGCGGTGGGGATGCTCACTGACACGATGGGCAAGTTCAACTCCGAGCTGGAGGAGTTCGACCCCCAGGCGTTCCGCGAGTGGCAGGAGACGCTCGCCAGCTTCGGTGCGGTGGACCGCCAGCAGGCGGCCATCGACGCCGAGGGGGTGGCCGCCAGCCTTCAGCAGGGGCAGACCGCGCAGATCAGCACCCTGTTCAAGGGTGGCCCCGCCGAGGTCGCCCGCTTCCTCTTAGGCACCGACGGGCAGGGCTTCGCCGAGACCTTCTGGTTCGACTTCACCGAGGCCAGTCAGCAGGACTTCCGCCAGCGCCTCGCCGGGCTGGATACCGAGCAGCTCGCCTCGCTGGGCACCGACATGCTCCAGCGGCTGCTGGACGGCATGGGCGACGACGAGGCCTGGGATGAGCTGCGCGGCCGGGTGCAGGCCGGGATGGGCCGGGCGCTAGAGATCAACACCACCGGCAGCATCTGGACCGAGGTGGGACAGATCGCGGAACAGGTGGAGGCGTTGGACCGTACCTCCGCCACTTTCGCGGACACCCTCGACAACGTCGTCATTCCTCGACTGGAGGCGTTGCTGGCGCTGACCAGCGACCCCGAGCAACGGGCCGGGATTCAGGCCACCATCGAGGGGCTGCGGCAGGAAGGGGCCGAGGCCCGCACGCTCGCCGGGGAACTCGCGGCAGCCCGTGCCGAGGCGCAACAGATCGAGAACATGGACGCGGGGCTGGCCCCCCTCGCCCAGGGCCTCCAGACGGTGCTCGACGGGCTGGACGCGGGCACGCTTTCCAGCGGCGCGGCGCGTGAGGCGCTGGCCGGGCTGCGCGAACAGGCGCAGGAACTGGGCGGCGAGATTGCGGGCAACCTCATCGCGGTGATCGACGGCCTGGCCGACCGGCTGGACCGACTGGGCGACACCGAGGCGGGCGAGGCCTTCGACAAGCTGCTGGGCGCGGCGGCAGGCAACTTCCAGAGCGTGCTGGACCGCATCGAGAACGGCTCGCTCTCCGGCGACGCGGCGCGGGATGCCCTGGCTGCGCTGCGCGAGGAACTGGAAGCCCTGGGCGGGCCAGAGGCGGCGCGGATGGTTACGGCCATCGACGTGATCACCGGGCGGCTGGACACGCTGGGGGAGGCCTCGCGCGAGTTGGCCGAAGCGATGGGCGAGCAGGAGCGCCCCTTCGCGGGCACCCTCAAGCGGCTGGAAAAATTACGCGGCGAGGTTGGGGTCGATCAGGTGGCGCTCGAAGCGCTCATCAAGTCCTTCGGGCGGCTGCAAGAGGCGGCTGAAAAGGGCCAGAAACTCGACTTCCAGATTGCCCAGGCCCGGCGCCAGATCGAGCAGTCGGGCGGCCTCCGGGGGCAGGGGGCGCTGCGCGACGCCCTGACCCAGAAGCTGGAGCTGGCCCGGCAGAAGCTCGCGCAGATCACCACCAGGGAAGGCCCGGCCTACGCCGCCGCCCTGGGCGAGGTGCAGGCGGCTGAGGACGCGCTGACCGAGGCGAAAGTCGCGCAGATCAACGTGTTCGGCGATTACGCGCAGCGGCTGATCCCTGGCCTCGTGGCGGCCATGCAGGTGCTGGCCGGGGTGGGGGAGGAGGTCGCGCAGGGCTGGGGCGAGTCGCTGGGCAGCATGGTGAGCGACCTCGTGGGATTCGCCTCGGCGCTGGCGCGGGGGGACTACATCGGGGCGGCAATCCAGGCCTTCACCAGCATCTTCACCGGCTTCGCGCGGCAGGCGGCCGAGGTCCGTGCGGAGGTCAAACGCACCCAGGAGTACGCCAACCAGTTCCGGTTCTCGGACAGCGGCTACGGCACCCGGCAGGTCACGCACACCCAGACCGGGTTCCTGTGGTGGAAGAAGAACGTCTACAAGGAAGAGATCGACGAGCTGGGCAAGCAGCTCGCGCTCTCCTTCGAGGGCGCGGTCGTAGGCGGCGTGCAGGGGGGGCTGGCGGAGGCCGTGGAGAAGGGCGACAGCTCTATCCTCGAAAAGGCCATCACCACCAAGCTGAAGGACGCGGCGCTCAGTGGGCTGACGGAGGCTTTCCTGAACAGCGCAGGCGTGGCCGCGCTGATGGGGCCACTGGTGCAGGGGCTCATCGCGGCGTTCAAGTCGGGCAACCGCGACCTGATTCAGAGCGCCCTGGCCGAGTTCAAAACGGGGCTCGCCGGGCTGAAACCCGAGCTGGACGCCCTCGTCGAGGCGGGGCAGGCCGTGAGCGAGGTGCTGAGCACGCCCACCGGGGGGGCCGGGCCATCCCCGGAAGTGCTGCGCGACCTCGCCCAGCGGCGCCTGAACACCGAGGAGACGCTGCTCAAGCTCCTCCAGACCCAGAGGCTCATCAGCACCGAGGAATACGAGCGCCGCAAGCTCGACCTCGCGCTCAACCGGATTCGCGCCCAGATGAAGGCGGAACTGGACGCCGCCGGACTCACCGAGGAACAGATCGCCGCCATTCAGGCCGAGTACGAGGCCCAGCTCGCGCTGACCCAGGCCGAGTACGACGCCCAGGTGCGCGAGCGTGCCCTGGCCCGTGAGCGCGACGTGGCGAGCCGCCGCCTGAACAATGCCGAGCTGGCCCTGCGCCTGGAGGAACAGGTGGCTCTGGCGGGTGTCCAGAGCGACGAGGAGCGCTTCCGGATTCAGGAGGCCTTCGAGCGCCGCCGCCTGGAATTGACCCTGCGCCGTCTGGAAGCCGAACACGCCGCCGCCCTCGCCGCCGAGGGGCTGACCCAGGATCAGATCGACGTGCTGACCGAAGAACATGCCCTCAAGCGGCAGGAAGCGCAGCAGGCCCTCGACCTGATGGTGGCCGAGCATCAGCGCCAGCTCGCGGAACGTGCCGCCGAAGAGCAGCGCCGCCTCGCCGAGCAGCAGGAACAGACCCGCCAGTCGTGGCGGCAGAGCCTGATGGGGGGCGTGGACGCCCTGCTGCGCGGGGACAGCCCGCTGGAGGCGCTGTACTCCGGCATCCGCGACCGCATCGCCCAGGCCATCAAGGACGGGGCAGCGGTCAAGGGCCTGCTCGCCCGCCTCGACCCCTTCTTCGATCAGCTTGGGGACGCCATCACGCGGGGACTGGACCCGACCTCGATCATCGAGCAGATCGGGCGGATGGTGCCGGGCCTCGCCGTCGAAATGCAGACCACTCTCGGGCCGCTGCTCGCCGCGCTGAACCGCGCCATTCCCGACCTGACGGGGGCCGTGCGCGACAACACGCGGGCCGTGAAGGGAATCCAGTACACCCAGACCACTGTGGTGCAGGCCGCGCCTACCCTGCGGCTGGATGACCCGCTGCGGGCCGCGTTCGTGAGGTTCGGCGGATGAGGTACTGGGTGACGTTCAGCCGTCCGGGAGCCACGCTCCCCTTCGCCAGCGTTTTCCAGCGGGCGGGGGGCCTCTACGGGGAAGGAGAGATTGCCCCGCTGGGCGGCAAGTTGGAAGTGCTGCCGGGCGGCTTCTCCGGCACGGGCAGCCTCAACCTCAGCGGCATCCCGCGCTCGCCCGGCCAGCGCCTCGCCCCGCGCGACTGGGTGCGCGTGTACCTCGCGGACGGGAATCCCGACCCGATCTACCTGGGAGAGGTCACCAACGAGCCACGCATCAAAGACCGTCAGGTCGCGCTGGCGCTGGCCGGGCTCAAGGAGCGCGTGGGCCGTGCCCGCTGGAAGAGCGACGTGGGGCCGGACGGGACCGTTCTGCCCTGGGAGGCCCGCTTCCGCCCCTACTTTCAGGGTGTGCTGGCCCGCGCAGTGCTGCCTCCCGGCGTGACGGTGGGCGAGCTGCCCGACCTTGACGTGACCCTGCGGGCGCTGACGCTCTCGGAACTCGTGGCCGACGCTTTCGGGCAGGGGCTCGCTGCTACCCAGGGCGGCACCTGGGGTGTGGACGCGCGGGCGCGGGTGGGCGTGCATGTGCTCACCGACGACCTCGCGCACCGCTTCCCACGTATCGACTCTGACCGGCCCCCCGGCGAGACGGGCGAGTACGCCAACTGCATCCGCTTCGGCTACACCAAACCCAGCGGGGCGCCCGCCTTTTTCGAGTACAAGTACACGCCGGACGTGTTGCTGCTGGGGGAGTCGTGGCTGATGGACACCCTCCCCAGCAGCGTGACGACCACGCTGGTCAACCCCTACGCGGGGGAGACCGAGACCGTGACGCTGGGGCTGCGGCACCCGGACGGCCCGAACCTCGTGGCCCTCCAGACGGCGCAGCACCCCGCCTACACGCCCGCCTGGGCCGGGCGGCTAGTGGACGGGCTGAACCTCGACACCACGGCGCTGTACGGCGAGACACTGCCGCTGCTCGCGGTGGGGCAGGAGGCCATCACCCTCCCGGCGGGGAGCATGGGGGACCAGTACAGCCTCAACGTGACCGGGGCGACGGCGGGGGTGACGGTCGTCGCGACGGTGAACGGGGCGCTCGCCCCCGCCAGGCCCGCCACGCCCACCGGGGGGGCCTTCGTGCACACCACGACCGGGCAGACCTACCTGTTTCCCGGCAACGCCACGGTGCAGGTGAGCTACGACACGGCGGACTACAATGCCCGGCTGAACGCGGGGCAGGGGCACCCGCACGGGTTTGGCCTGCTGACCGACGCCCCGGTGCCGGACGGCCCGGCCATTCGGGGCACGGTGGCGAGTGCGGCGGTCCCGGCCGTGCGCGGGGTGGTGCCGGGGCAGCTCGTCGCCACCCCCCAGGGCCACCGCTACACCCAGCGGCCGTGGCAGGCCCCGACCTCGGTGCGGGTGGGGTTCCTGATCGTCCGCAAGTGGCACGCGGGCGACACCGTGACCACCGGCGCCAGCGTCACGGCCGTCGAGGCCGTGGACCTGTCCGTCTCGCCCCCCGCGACCGTGGCGCTGACCCGCCAGGACGATGACCCCGACACCGGGCGGCGGGTGTGGGCGCTGCCCCATGCGGCCAAACTCTCCGACCTGATCCTCACGGGCAGCGTGGCCGACATGGGCTGGATCGGCGTCAACCTCAGCGACGAGGCGGGGCTGCTCGCCTACGCCATCGGGCGGCTGCAACCGCTGCTCAGCCCGGTGCGGTCCTGGGTGGGGCGTTACCCGGACCTGCGGCGGCTGGAAGTGTCGGGCGTGGCGGGTTTCGACGACGAGGACGGGGAGACGGTGCTTCAGGTGACGCGGGGCGTCTACGACCTCACGGCGGGGCGCAGCTTTATCGAGGCGGGCACGCCGCAGGCGCTGAACGGCACACAGGCGCTGCGGCGGGCCTTCGAGGGCATTGAGCGGGTGCAGCGGCTTCAGAACAGGCCGGGGGGAGAGGGATGATCGAGCGGATACTGGGAGACCGGGAGGGGCGCGAGCTGATCGCGCTGCACCGTCAGACGCGGGAACAGGTGCTGGCGGTCAAGCGGGAGGGCCTGCCGGACCTCGTGCCCATCGGCGGGGTGGAGGAAGTGCCGGGCACCGGGCAGAAGGTCTTCATCGGCGAGCGGCGCCCCAGGGCGGGGCAGCTTGTGGTCACACTGGGCACCTGGGGCCGCACGCACGACGACGCCTTCGCGCTCCAGCGCGAGCTGGTGGGCCTGGCCGATCAGATCGGCACCTACACCCGCACGCCGGGCGGGACGCTGGAAATCGCGGGGGTGAGCAGCGTGCGGCGCAGCTTCCAGGGGTCCCCGCAGTCGGGCGGCGAGGTGGAACTGACGCTGGAGTGCACCTCGCCTTACTTCTGGACCGACGTGGCTCCTCGCCCGCTCGTGGTCGGAGCGCCCCAGGCGGTGCGAATTGGGGGGCAGGCTCCCACCGGGCTGCGGGTGAGCCTCACGGCGGGAGGGGCGGCTGTCACCAACCCCAGCATCCTCAGTGACGCCGGGCTGACGATCTGGCGCAGCACGGTCCCGGCAGGGCAGACGCTCACGCTGGACAGCCGCCGGGGGTGGTCCGCGACCCTGAACGGGGCGGACGTGTCGCTGTACGTGACCGGGCCGCTGCCGCATCTGGAACCGGGCACGCGCTCCCTGACACTGACGGCGCCCGGTGCGGCGGCCGAAGTCGCCTGGAGGGAAGGAGACCTATGACGGCCACGCTGCCAGTCCTGAACTACAAGCACGCCCGCGACGGGGACGACTCCGACCTGACCTTCGAGATCACGGCCGACGGGCCGCACGGGGCCATCGGGCAGGATGGGGTGAGCGCCCGCGTGGGCTTCCCAGTCGGGCGCATCAACGAGGCGGGGTGGGCCGTCAGCGAGGACGGCTCGCCCTACCGCCTCAACTCCACCGAGGTCGCGGGCATCACCTACCGCCTGACGGTCAAACGGGGGCGGACCGCTGTCAGCAGCGTGACCTTCACGCCGGGTGCGGTGGCGGGCGAGATCGACGTGGTGGCCCTGCTGCGGGCTGGGCAAGCGCAACTCGCCACGCCGGAGATGCTGGGGTCGCTGACCGGGCTGCTCACCGAGGGGCAGACGCTGCTGCCCGAGCTGCGGCAGACCCAGGCCGAGGCCCTGAAAATCGCCGGGGTAGACCCGGAATTTCGGTCCTTGACCGCTGCCCTCGCCGCTCCCACCTATGCCCAATGGACGGCCAGGGGCCAGCCCGAGTACATCATCGGGTCGCTGGTCCAGAACGGCGCCGTGCAGATCGTGGCCTATCCGACTGGCGCCATCTACGGGCGAGGTGAACAGGTGGCCCCCGCATGGGTGCCCGTAGGGGAGCCGACGGTCACCGCCACGACCCTGCGCAACCGGGGGCCGGTGTACGCCCCCGACGTGCTGAGGGGCATCGCCACCCCCACCGAACGCGCCTACCGGCTCAACGAGGCCCTGGCGCTGCACCGGGACCGCCGGGAGATGTACCTCCCCGCCGAGGCCGGTCCCTACACGATCAGCCACGACACCCCCGCCAGCGGCAACGCGGGCCTGCGGCTGTGGCCGGGGCAGGTGTTCCGGGGCGACGGCCCGGCCACTGTGGTCCGCAACGCCGTGAAAAACCAGCAGTACGGCCACATGTTCCGGCTGGCCGACGTGGTGGGGCCGCATGAGCACGCCCAGCTCCTCAATTTCACGCTCGATCAGAACAGCGACCAGCACCTGATCGGCACGGTGGGCATCGACGTGTCCGGCTCGCACTATGCCCGCGTCTCCGGCCTCGTGTTCCGCAACATCCCCCTGGCCGGGCTGTTCTCGGACTCCCCCGAGGACGACCCCACCATCGGCCTCATCATGGAAAACCTCCAGGGGTTCGACTCTTGGGGGACTTTCTGCACCTTCTTCGGCGCGGGCGAGGACTTCCAGATCATCGGGGCGCACCGCTATGAGCGGTTCCGGGACGACGCGGTGGCCTTCCAGGAGTCGGCACGCGGCTACCAGCGTGGGCACACCCTCAGCGGCACGCTGGTCGGGCGGGACGCCACGCGGCGCGAGGCGGTGTACGAGATGCGGGAGGGCGTTCGGGTCCTCGTCGGGTACTCCCTCCCCCACCTGCTGACCCTCTACGGCGTCGAGGACATCAACCTCTCGGGGGGCACGCTGGACGCCGCCGACATCGTGGCCGGGGCGCTCGCCATCGCGGGCAGCCGGACGCACGCGGCCTCCCTGCGCTATGGGGCAGGTCGCCCGGCCCGCAACATCACCCTGGGGACCGTCACCGCGAGACGCACCGGGGTGGGCGTGGCGAGCATCCAGGGCCACAACACCTACCGCCGGGACGCCATCAGCATCAACGACGGGGACGATATCCGCATCCTCGGGGGCATGCTGGCGGACAACGCGGACGCGGGGCTGTACGCCGTGGACACGGTGGGGCTGGAGCTCGGCCCCCTCACCAGCCGGGGCAACGGGGCGGGGGGCCTCCACCTCGACAACACGCGGGCGACTCTGGTGGGAGGCGACTACGGCGGCAACGGCACGCAGGCCGGGGTGCTCGCCACCCGGAACAGCGTGGTGGAGCTGCGCGGCGTGCGGGCGGGCGGGCAGCGGTTCGGGGTGTATGCCGCCTCGGGGAGCCGGATCAGCGGGCACGACCTGCGGGCCATCGGGACGACCACCCCGGTCATGCAGGACGGCGGCACCGCGCACCTCACCGGGGTCCGGACCACCGAGGGGCCGCTCAAGACGCGGGGAAAGGTCTACGTCGACAGCGTCAATTCCTTCGGGCAGCCGGAGCACGGCCTGGGGCAGCAGCCGGGGATGCTGCGGGCGATGATCATGGGCACGGCGGGGGGCGACTATGCGGGCCAGGCCTATGCACGGCTCGCCTCCAACTCCGACCTGATCGTGGTGGGGGTGACGCCCGCTCCGCCTGCCGGGGTGACAGTCACCGTGGCGTGGGAGGCGGACGCGTGATGCTGACTCTGACCTTGGCCGCGTGTGGAGCAGGCTTTGCCGCCGCCAGTCTGCTCCACACGCGGGGGCGCTCCCGATTCTGGTGGGCGCTCCTCGTGGTCAACGTGGTGATGGTGGGGGCAGCGTGGCACCACCTCTCGCCGCTGCTGAAGACCCTCGACGAGCTGTTGCGGCTGGTGCCGTAGCCCCCGCGCGGGGGCGGGGGTCTTCCTTTGCCCCTTCCTGCCGGGTGTCACCCCCACAGGCAGCCTGAGGGGCATGGAGGCCCCATGTCCCCCCTGACCCTGGCGCTGCTGCTCAGCGCCCAACAACCCACCACCTACTGCCCCGTCATCGTCTACCGGGACTACCACTTCGGTGCGGTCTACAAGGCCGTCCCCCGCCTGCCCACGACCTGCAAAGGCGCGGCCCGCGTCCGCAAGTCCAGCACGATCAACGTCAAGCGCAACGGTGCGCCGTACCAGCCCGTCAAGCCCGAGATCGGCGCCTGGGACGTGACCCGCACCAAGACCAACATCCCGCCCCGCGAGCTGTGGACCCTGACGACCTGGCGCTGGGAGTACTGGGACGGGAGCCGCTGGCGGGGGGCGCTGTGAGGGCGCCGCGTCCCATGCCGCCCCTGTTCTGGGATGGGGTGGCCTTCGCGCTGCGCTGGACGCTCGCCGTGGCGCACCTCGTCTTCGTCGCCTGTGTGTTCCCCCGGCCCGACCTGCCGGAGCTGCTGCCCATCACCTTCCGGCCCTTCGCCGAGGTCATGGACTGGTACCTGTGGGGCACCTGGAACCTCGTGGCCGCGCTGCTGTTGATCTTCGTGCCGACGCGCGTGCCGCTGGGGTTAATCAGCACGGCCTTCTCGGCCTATTGCAGCTTCGTGGTGGCGGCTGTCTACGCCTCGGGCGCGGGCCTGGTGCCGTCCACCCTCTTCTACTTCTCGCTTGGCAGTGTGGGCGTGATGCTGTTCGGGCGCTCGCTGTGGGCCTACATGACGCAGGTGCGGTGGTTCCGGCGGCGCGTGATGAGCCGGGGCCGGAGTGGGCATGGCTCAGCCCGGCAGTGACGTGTTCGGGCAGGCGGCGGTGTGGCTGGGTGGAGGGGGAGTCATCACGCTGCTGGGGGTCTTCCTGCGGGGAGTCCTCACCGGGGCCGCCGGGCAGGAGAAGGAACTTCGCACGGACCTCGCCGCCCGCCTCGCCCTGGTCGAGGAACGCCTCGACCTCGTGGAGAAGCGACTGACCATCATGACCCGCGAGCGCGATGCGTGGCGGCACCTCGCCCTGCAAGCCCGGTTAGAAGCCGAGCGGCTGGGCTACGACCGGACCAAGTGGCCTGACGACCCGAAGGGGGAGTGATGCGGATGCGGCGATTCCATCTGGTACGCGAGGAAGACGTGAGTGGGTCCAGCGGCTGCGGGGTCGTCGCCGAGGGCGTCGAGTTTCACGACGGAACGGCGGCGATGCGCTGGCGGGTGCCGCCCTGCTCGACCGCCCTCTATACCTCGACCGCCGACGTGGTGACCATCCACGGACACGAGGGCCGCACCGTCCTGCAATTCCTCGACCCCCCCTACATCCCTGGGCTGGACGGCCCGACTGGAGCGCCATGACCTTCGTCTGCAATCCCGTGCTGGAGACGGACACCATCCGCTACAGCATTCAGCCCGGCTGTGCCTTTCTCGACCCCGGCTACTACCCCGGCACCAAGCAGGCCCACAGCGGCATCGACCTCAACGACGTGCGCGGCGGGGACTCCGACCTCGGCAACCGGGTCCGGGCCGTCGCGGATGGTGTGGTCGTCGCGGCGGGGACGTTCCCGAAGTGGGGCGGCATCGTGCTGATCCATCACCCCGACCTCGGCGTGTGGACCCAGTACGGGCACGTCTACGGCATCACGGTCCAGGTCGGGCAGACCGTCCGCATGGGCGACATCATCGGTCAGATCGGAAAAATGGAGGGAAACCGGGGCTGGGCGCACCTGCATTTCGAGGTCAGGCGCTCGCTGCTGCCGCCGGACTTCTGGGCCTCGAATCGGTACAACACCCGCAGGCAGGCCACCGACTACATCCGCGAGCACTACCACGACCCCGAGGACTGGCTGGCCGAGCACGGGGCGCTGCGGACGCTGGCCGAGGTGGAGGTCGCGCGGGGGGAGCGGCGCGGCGGCGGGGTGGTCGTCGATCAACCCAGCCGGGCGGTGCCGCTGAACTGGTACCAGCTTCACGACGAGGCCATGCAGCCCCTGGAGGGCGAGTGGGTGTCGGTCGTCGAGAACACAAAGACGCGCGAGCGGCGCGTGGTGAAGGTCGGAGACAAGAAGCTCCGGGAAGCGGGGTTGATCTGATGGACATGCTGCAACTGATTGCCACAGTCGCGGCGCTCGCCGGACTGGTGCTGGCGCTGACCCAACTGCTGAAGGTGCACCTGGGTCGGAAGAACGCTAAGGGCGAGCGCGAGACGCTGAAGGGGCGCCGGGTGGTGGTGCTCTCGGTGCTGATCGGCGCCGGGCTGGGGGCGCTGCTGGCGGCCGGGGGGCTGGCCGACCTCGCAGACCTCGTGGCGTTCCCACCTGCGTGGTCGGGGGCGGTGCTGGGTCTGCTGTCCGGGCTGGTGGCCTCAGGGGGCAAGGACGCCATCACCGGCATCCAGATCAACGGCGCGAAGGCCAGGGCCAAGGCAGAGGCGAGGTATAACCCGGCCCCCATGCCCGACAGCACGGCTGAGTGGGTGGATGCCACCCTGAACGACTTGACGGGGCACTGACCCCTCGGCACCTGCCCCCCGCTTCCGGCTTCGGCTGGGGCGGGGGGCGGCCCTTTGAACCTAGTGGGATGTAACCCAACGGTGGCCGACGCTAAATTTACTTAAGCACTTTCTGGCCTTGAGGTATTGTCGGAGAGTGAAACAAGTAGCCCTTCTAACGCTTGGTATGTTTGGCCTGCTCACGGCTTGTGCCTCAGCTCCACAACCTGTAAAAACAGAAATACCATTTCAATTCGCCGGCTCGTGGGAGGGGACTTACGCGCGCGAACTGGCGAGTGGGGCGGGGACGCTCACACTGCAGCACGCAGGAAACAGAGTGACCGGTGAGATGAGACTGCGTGATAATGCCCGCCTCCCCATTGATGGCCAAGTCGTCGACGGACGCTTCACCGCAACGGGGACTACGACGTTTAGTGAGAGCACGACCACTTGCGCTTTCAATTTAAGGGCTGTAGGGGACCAGCAAACCGACACCCTCTTTGTGTTCGTCAAGTTCGTGGCTCCGTGTGATGAGTTCACGCTGCAGAACAGCTCTCAACTAAGTGGAATCTTCTTCCGGACAACGCGCAACTAAATCCATAAAGTTAGGCTAATGCCCCACCTTCGCCATGCGGCGGGGTGGGGCCTTTTTTGACTACCCTGCCCCTATGCACCCTGCTTCTCTGACTGCGCCCGAGATCGCCGACCTGCTCGCGCAGGCCTATGCAGAGGACCAGGGTTACGGGCACGACGGCCCCAGCGCTGAGGAGCGCACGGCCCTCGCGGACCGGCTCGGCTGCGACGAGACCCTCCGCGCCGAGGTGTGGGAGCTGCTGCGCGAACAGGTGGCCGACGAGGACGCCGCCGCCTACTGGCTCGACGTCGAGTTCGTCGAGCCGTGTCCGGGGGACGCGGGCCATGCCTGAGCGCCCCCCGCCCGCCGTGTTCTGGTTCGCCCTGGCCTGCGCCGCCGCCGGGCTCACGCTCAATTGGCTGGGCTACCGCGAGCCCGAGACGCTGGTGCTGGGGGTGATCGTGGCCGTGCCGGTGCTGGGGGCGTTCGCGTGGGCGGTGTGGGGACAGTAACCTCCGCCCATGACTGTAGAGTTCCGCCCAGGTCGCCCCCTTCCCCCCGAAGACAGCAGCACGCAGGAGCGTCAGCTCTATCATGCCCAGCGCAAAAGCGGCGAGCTGGCCACCATGACCCGCGAGGGCGGCGTTTGGCAGTGGCGCCTGTTGCACGGTGAGGGAGAGGACGGCTACGCGCGCGGCGGCTGGCGCGAGATGAGGGGATGGCTGGAGCAGTAGTTGTCCACAGGCTGTGGACGGAGCTGGGGATAAGGGGGCGGGACCAAAGGGGTCGCTAGTCCCGGGCGGAAAGGTAGGCGCGAGATGCAGGAAAAAAGCAGCAGCGGTTGCAGCAGCGCCACCGTTCTCCATTCCTCTCCATTCCTCTCTACTGTCCGATGTAAGTCGAGAAACCACGTGCTAGAGGACTCCAACGGATTCCAGGGGATTCCAATGGACTGGGCCGCATGGGATTGACACGGTAGGGGTCAGGGGTTCAAATCCCCTCGGTTCTACCAGATGGCCCCCGCTCCGGCGGGGGCTTTTCCTTTGGTGGGCGCGAAGAAAAAGCCCCAGGCACACGTGCCGGGGGCCTTCACGTCGAGGCGGCTTATTCCTTGACGCCCCCGGCCACCGTTCCGCCCACGAAGTAGCGCTGGAAGCCGTAGAACAGGCCCACGATGGGCAGCGCCCCCAGGGTCGCGGCGGCGGCGAACACGCCCCACTGGGTCGAGAACTGGCCCTGGGTGAAGCTCAGCAGCATCACGCCGACGGTCCACTTCTCCACGCCGGTCAGCAGCACGTTCGCCAGGATGAACTCGGCGTAGGTGCCGATGAACTGGTTCAGGAAGATGAAGGCCAGCATCCCGCCTGAGAGCGGCAGCACCACCCGAATAAAGCTCTGCCAGCGGGTCGCGCCGTCCACCATCGCCGCTTCCTCCAGCGACTCGGGCAGGCTCTCCACATACCCCTTGAAAATCCAGGTGTTGAAGGCGATCGCCCCGCCCGAATAGGCCAGGATCAGCCCGGTGAAGGTGTTCGTCAGGCCCAGCGTCACCATCAGCGCGTAGACGGCGACGAGCGCCAAGAAGACCGGGAACATCTGGATGAAGATGTAAAAGAGCAGCATCTGGAAGCGGCCCGGAAAGCGCAGCCGCGCCATCGCATACCCGGAGGTGGTCGAGAGCAGAATCGCCAGCACCCCGGTCAGGCCAGACACCAGCAGCGTGTTGCGCACCGAGAGCACGAAGCGGCTCTCGTTGTCCGGCCCCGTGAACTGCGCCGGGGTCATGAAGACCACCAGCAGCGCGAGCGCCCCGACAAGCAGGTACAGCGCCCATGACCGGGCACGGCTCAGGCCCTCGCTGTCGCGGCCCAGGCGCCCGGCGAGCGCCAACAGCAACACCGCCGCCAGGGCCGCCCCGACCATTCCCGCCAGCAGCAGTTGCCAGCCCGGAATGGTGATGCCGTTGAACAGCCGCGCGAAGTTTTCCAGACTCAGCACGTCCAGGTTGGGCAGCAGGCCCGAGCGGTAGAGGATATTGGGATTCTCGAAGTCGGGGAACGCGAAGAGGCTGTTGCGCGGGTCGAAGGCCGCCAGCAGCACGTAGAACAGGGGATAGATCGCCACGAGGACGACCAGAATCAGGAACAGGTGCGTGAGCTGATCGCCCAGCACTGCGAGGTAACTGATCCGGCGCCCGGTGCGGGCCTGCCCCCACCGCTGCCCGATCAGGCTGGTGAGCGCCAGGACGCCGCTCGCCGCCAGCAAGAACAGCAGGAAGCGCACCCAGCCGTTTTCCACGAAGTAGATGGAAAAGCTGCGCTGGCGTCCTTCCATGCTCTGCACGAGGTAATAGGCCAGCACACCGAAGCCGACGAGCAGCGCGGCCAGCGCCAGCCAGGGCAGGGCGCGGCGCAGAAAGCCAGGCTCCTTATGGACGTAGCCGCCGGGCGGCAGATTCTGGTCACGGGGCGCCGTGGTCATCGCCGGGCCTCCTCAAAGACCCCAGCCGCCTTGAAGTTCACCAGACTGATGGCGAGGGTCAGGAAAAAGACGATCAGCGCGATGGCGCTGGCCAGGGCGTAGTTTTGCCCCCCGCTGGCCGCGAAGGCCGTGTTATAGCCCCACGACAGCAGAATGTCGGTGCTTTGGGCGGTGGCGTCACGGCCTTCTTGCGTCGGCCCGCCCTGGGTGAGCAGATAGATGATGCCGAAATTGTTGAAGTTGAAGGCGAATCCCGACAGAAGAATCGGCGTGAACGAGTTGCGCAGCAGCGGCAGCGTAATGTTCTGGATCTGCTGCCAGCGGCTCGCACCGTCGATGCTGGCCGCCTCGTAGAGGTCGTCGTTGATGGTCGCCAGCGCACTGATGGTGGCCGTCATCATGTAGGGAAAGCCCAGCCACAGGTTCACGAGCAGCACGCTGATCTTGGCCCACAGCGGGTCACCCAGCCAGGGAATCGCCGCGATGCCCAGCAAGCCCAGCGTCTTGTTCACGATCCCGAACTGCTGGTTGAGCAGCGCCTTCCACATTTGCACGCTGATCACCGCCGGAATCGCCCACGGCAAAAAGAGCAGCGTGCGGTAGACGTTGCGGCCCTTGAGGCGCTTGTTGTAGAGCAGGATGCCCAGGATCAGTCCGGCGATGGCATTGATCACCACTGTGGAAAAGGCGAACACCACCGTCCACACGAAGACCGGCCACAGCGCACTGCTCGCCCGTGCGAAGATCTCGCGGAAGTTGGCGAGCCCCACAAACTCGTAGCGGTTGAGGCGCGTCACACTGACGGGCTGGAAGGTCTCGGGCACGGGGGCGGCCAGGGTGACGCTGCGGCCCTCCACGGAAGCGATCTGCGCCCGCACGGGTGTGGAGGCGTCCTCGTCGTACAGCACCGCCGTGTCGCCCACGCAATTGGGGGTGGTGCAGCGCAGGAACTCGGCCAACGAGTCCCCCTCGGGAATCTCGGCCAGCGTCAGGGTGCGGCGATCCGGCGAGAGCACCGCTTCGGTCCGCACGCCCGTGTCGGGGTTGCCGCTGTTTTGCCCGCTGTAGTTGGTAAAGGCGTAGTTCACCGTCAGCACGATGGGCAGCACCGTGAAGGCCGACAGGAACACCAGCGACGGCACGAGGTAATACCAGCTCAGCATCCAGGGAAAGAGCCGCGCGACCACCGGCATCCCCAGCAGCAGCGCCCCCAGGGTATAGACCAGAATCAGGTAGGGGGGCGCTTCCGGGAAGAAGCGGGCGGTCAGGCCCGAGAGCAGCCAGCCGACCAGCACGGCACCGCCCAGCAGCACGGCCAGAATCAGGATCGCCAACAAAAAACCGCGCACGCCGTCCGGGGGAGCGGCGCTGCGCGGGCGGGCAGAAGAAGCGGTCAGGGTCATAGGGGTAGGAGGCCTCCTCACAAACAGGGGTAGGACGGGTCAGGACCGCAGGCGGCGCAGCAGGTTGGTGGTTCCCACCATACTCCTCCACGCGAGCGGCGGACGAGCCCGCTGCCCGTCCGCCGAAGTCCAGCAAAAGAGGAGAGACCCGGTGCGGCTGGCCTCTCCTCCTGTGGGATTACTTGATGTTCTTGTTGATCTCCTGCACGGCCCGGTCAAGAATCTGGCTGTAGTTCTGGTTGGGCTTCTGCACGCTCTGGCCGATGGCGTTGGTCCAGGGACCCCAGACGGCACCCATCTCCACGACGTTCGGCATCGGGGTGCCCATGCTGATGGTCTTGCCGAAGCCGACGACCACCGGGTCGCTCTTGAGCTTGGTGCGGGCCGAGAGACTCACCGGGATGCGGCCGCCCGCCTTGTTGAAGGACACCTGCGCGTCGCTCTTGACGATCTCACGGGCGAACTGCGCCGCCACCGCCTTGTTCTTGCTGTAGGCGTTGAGCATCACGCCCTGCACGCCCACGAAGGGGCTCCACTTGCCGCTCGCGCCGGGAGGGGTGGGGAAGGGGGCGATGCCGAAGTTGATGCCTGCCTTCTTGATGTCGCCCATGTTCCAGGGACCCGTGACGATCATGGCCGCCCGGCCGTCCAAGAAGGCGCTCTTGACGGCGTCACCCGTCACCCCCTCGGGAACGAGGTTGTACTTGTAACGCAGGTCGTTCAGGAACGCGCTGGCCTTGTCGGCACCCGCGTTGGCCAGACCCACGTCCTTGGTGTTCAGCGTGCCGCTCGTGTTTCTGAACACGTAGCCGCCGTAGGCGCTGATGATGCCGTAGTTGCTGTACGCCTCGCCGATGTCCGTCAGGAAGCCGAAACGGCCGCTGCCGGTGTTCTTCTGGGCGACGCTGAGGAACTGCGACCAGGTCGTGGGAGCGTTGGGAACCAGCTTCTTGTTGTAAACGAGCGCCACGGACTCGGCGGACATGGGCAGACCCATCAGCTTGCCCTTGTAGGTCATGGCCGAGAGAGCGGTCCGGTCAAAGTCGCTGCGGCTCGTCACGTAGCGGTCCATGGAGTCGATCACGCCCGCCGCCGCGAGCTGCCCGAGGCGGTCTTGCGGCAGGGTCAGCACGAGGTCCGGCCCCTGACCCTTGGGAGCGCTCTGGATGAGCTTGTCCGGAATCTGGTCAAAGGGGACGCTGACGATCTGGATGTTGTGGCCGGTCTTCTTCTTGAAGGCGTCGGCCTGGCCGCGCAGCCAGGTCAGCTCGGGGCCACCAAAGTGGGTCCAGACCGTCAGGTTGGCCGCGCTGGCGCTCCCCAACAGGGCAAGGGACAGAACCGTCAAAGCTTTCTTCATGGCAACTCCTTGGGGAAGCGAGAGGATGAAACCGCTTCCAGCGAGGGAACAGACATTGGGGACCACCTGGGCGCTGCGCTCACTTCCGGGTGAGCCTGAACTGCCGCGTCTTTGCCTGCACTTGCTCCGGTGGCTGAGGCCCAGTATAGGCAACAAGGCCTAACTTGACAAGGGTAGACTCAAGGTGATCTTTTCACGTCCCTGTCATGGAAAGTCCGCTTTTTTGCACTGAATTCAACGTGTGATGGAACTGTGGCGGAGCAGGAGGGGTCTTTGTCCTGACCGAGCGGTCAGTCGTGGTGTAGAGTGCCCCCATGACCGCCGCTCCGACCCGCCCACGCGGCCCGCTCTCGCCCAAGCTGACCCTGTTTCTGACCATCTTCGTCGCCATGCTGGGCCTGAGCGTGCTGTTTCCCATCATCGCGCCGCTGGGGCGGGAACTCGGCCTTTCGGTGACGCAGATCGGCTGGTTCTCGACCGCCTACAGCCTCGCGCAGTTCGTCTTCTCGCCGATTTGGGGCAGCCGCAGCGAGCGGGTGGGACGCAAGCCGGTGCTGATCCTGGGCTTGATCGGGTTCTCGCTGAGCTTCGGGCTGTTCGGGGTGCTGGCGGTGCTGGGGGCGCAGGGAGTCCTCGCCGGGGGCCTCTTGTTCGCCCTGCTGGTCGCCTCCCGCGTGGTGGGCGGCGTGCTGTCGAGCGCGACCCTGCCCACCGCGCAGGCGATGATGGCCGACCTCAGCAGCGAGAAGGACCGCGCCGCCGCGATGGGCCTGATCGGCGCGGCCTTTGGGCTGGGGGTGGTGTTCGGGCCTGCGCTGGGAGCCGCCCTCTCGGGCTTCGGGCTGACTGCCCCCATCTTCTTCAGCGCGGGGCTGGGGCTGGTCACGGCATTCGCCGCGTGGCGCACCCTCCCCGAGACGCGCCGGGCGGATGCGGCGCCTGCCCCCGCCGGGGAACGCCGCGCCCTGCTGGGACGGCCGGGCATCCTCCTCTTTCTGGCCGTGAGTGCCCTGTACACCCTGGCGAGCGTGGGCATGGAGCAGACCATCGCCTTTTACGTGCAGGACACCCTGCGCCTGACCCCGGAAGGCACGGCGCGGACGGTGGGGCTGATGCTGGCGGTCTTCGGGTTGCTGGCGGCGGCGGTGCAGGGCGGGGCGATGCGGCCGCTCAGCCGCAAGTTCGCGCCGGGACCGCTGATCTCGCTGGGGCTGCTGGTGATGGGCGCGGGCATGTTCCTGCTGCCGCTGGGGCAGAGCTTCTGGCCCATCACGGCGGCGCTGGCGGTGATCGGGGTGGGCAGCGCGGTCCTCGGCCCCAGCCTCAGCGCGGCCCTCTCGCTGAGTGCGGGGGCGGGGCAGCAGGGCGCGGTGGCGGGCCTGAACAGCAGCGCCCTGGCCCTGGGCCGGATGACGGGACCCCTGATCGGCACCGGGATGTACCAGGGCGTCGGCCACGCGGCCCCCTATTTCCTGAGCGGCGGCATTCTCCTCGCCCTGCTCCTCTGGACCCTGATTGCCCGGCCCCAGGTCCGCCCGGCCCAGGAGGCCAAAGTCTGATTCTTCCTGCCGGGACAGAGTGCGGACCGTCCCCCGCTCTATGCTGCCCGCCATGACGGCTCCGCGCCCCACCTACAATCCGGCCCGTGCGCTGGCCGTTCGCGTCCTGCTGCGCGTGCTGGCGGGCGAGACGTTCGCCGCGCCCGCGCTGGACAGTGCGCTGGCCGCTGCCCGGCTGCCCGCCCGCGACGCGGGCCTCGCCACCCACATCGTCTACGGCACCCTGCGCCACGCGCCCACCCTGGGGGCGGCCCTCACCCCCCTGCTGCGCGGCGAGACGCACCCCAAGACGCGGGCACTGCTGCTGGCGGGGGCCTTCGAGAAGCTCGTGCTGGGGACGCCTCCCCACGCGGTCGTCAGCGAGTACGTGGGACTGGCACGGGGGGCGCGGCTGGCCCCCTCCGGCCTGGTCAACGCGGTACTGCGGCGGGTGGAACTTCCACCCGTCACCGAGGAGACGCGTTTCGCCCTGCCCGGCTGGCTGACCGAACTCCTCCGGTCGGCCTACGGCGAGCGGGCCGACGCGGTGATGGCCGACCTGCTCACGCCGCAGCCGCTGTGGCTGAGTCTCTCGGAAGCCGGGGTGCAGGCGCTGGAAGCCGAGGGCAGCGCCGTGGAGCCGGGGCCGAATGGGGTGGACCGGGTGACGTTGGCGCGGCCCCTGCGCGAGAATGCCGCCTACCGCCGGGGGCAGGCGCAACCCATCAACCCGGCCAGCCTCGCGGTCGTGGACGCGCTGGGGGAGGTGGCGGGGGCACGGGTGCTGGACCTCGCCGGGGGAGCGGGGATCAAGGCGGCTATGCTTGCCGCGCGGGGGGCACAGGTCACCAGCGTGGACGTGGCGGAGCGCAAGCACGCCGCCGCCCGGCAGAATCTGGCGCGGCTGGGGCTGAGTGCCGACTTCGTGACGCATGACCTGAGCGAGCCGCTGGACCTGGCGCCCGCGCCCCTCGTGCTGCTGGACGCGCCCTGCACGGGGACGGGGACCCTCCGCGCCCACCCGGAGATCAAGCTGCGGCTGACCCCGGAGGCGGTGGGGGAGATGGCGACCCTCCAGCGCCGGATGCTGCCGAACGCCGCCGCGCTGGTCGAGCCGGGCGGGCTGTTGGTCTACAGCGTGTGCAGCGTGGCGCCGCAGGAGGGGGCGAAAGTCGTGGCTGACTTTCTTGCCACCCACCCGGAGTTCTCGCCGGAGCCGCTGCCCGGCCTGGACCTGCCCACCGTTCCGGCCGGAGACGGCGTGCTGACCGTCATGGAAGACGGCATAGACGGCTTTTTTATCGCCCGGCTGCGGCGGAAGCCCTAGGCATCGCCCCCAACGGCAAGGGAGGCGAGTGCCAACGCGCTCGCCTCCCTGTGGGTGAGTCCCGGTCTTACAGCCCCAGCGCCGCGTCCAGCGCGACCTCGATCATTCCGTTGAAGGTGGTCTGACGCTCCTCGGCGGTCGTCTCCTCCCGCGTGACGAGGTGGTCGGAGACGGTCAGGATGGTCAGTGCCCGGACCCCGTGCTTGGCGGCGAGGGTGTACAGTCCGGCAGCCTCCATCTCGACGCCCAGCACCCCGAACTCGGCCCAGAGTTTGTACTGGTCGAAATCGTCGTGGTAGAAGGTGTCCGAGGACATGATGTTGCCGACGTGGGTGGTGAAGCCCCGCTCCTGCGCAATTTGGTAGGCCCGCAGCAGCAGCCCGAAGTCGGCGATGGGCGCGAAGGTCTTGGCCCCGAAACGGATGTTGTTGATGTTCGAGTCGGTGCAGGCCGCCTGCGCGAGGATCAGGTCGCGCACATGCACGTCCGCCTGATAGGACCCGCAGGTGCCCACCCGGATCAGGTTCTTGCAGCCGTAGCCGGTGATCAGCTCGCTGACATAGATCATCGAGGAGGCGATGCCCATGCCGGTGCCCTGCACGCTGACGCGCTGGCCCTTGTAGGTGCCGGTGTAGCCGTGCATGCCGCGCACGGTGTTGTGCAGTTCGGGATTCTCGAAAAACGTCTCCGCGATGTGCTGGGCGCGGAGGGGGTCGCCGGGCAGCAGCACGGTCTCGGCGATCTGGCCTTCTTTGGCGTTCAGGTGAACCGTCATCGGGGACAGGGTAACAGAGGAACCTAGCCCTCCACCCATTCGGCGGCCAGCCACTCGGCATGGGGAACGCCGCTGGCGAGGATGCCTTCCTGCACCGCCCGCACGTCGTAGGGCACGGTTCGGAAGGTCACCTGACCGGCTGAACCCAACAGCAGGTAACTGGCTTGGGCAAGATTGACGTAGCGGTCGCCCCTCCGCTCGTAAGGCAGGCCGACGCTTCCCGGATTGAGGAGCGTCCAGCCGTCCAGCGTTCGCAGCAGGGGTTTGTGGGTGTGGCCCCCGACCCAGATGGGGTGCTGTCCAGAGGTGGCCCGCAACGCTTCTAGCCGCGCCTCTGGGGTCTGTGCGCCCAGCGTCTCGTCGTCGCGCTCGGGGCTGCCGTGAAATCCCAGGAGGCCGGGCAGTTCGACCAAAGGAAGGCAGGAGACCACGAGGCTGCGGTCGATTGGCGTGAGTTGCGCGTATCCCCAGGCGTCGATCTCGTGCAGCTTCTCCTCGTCCGGGAAGCCGCGTGGGGAGAAGGGCTGGAGGGGCTCCAGCAGCAGACGGTCGGCGTTGCCACGCACCACGGGGCAGCCCAGCGCGGCGACCTCGGCCAGACATTCACGCGGCCAGACGCCGCCGAGGGCCACGTCTCCCAGGCACAGGTAAGCGTCGGCCCCCTGCGCCCGCATGTCGGCCAGAGCGGCGTGGAGGGCCGGAAGGTTGCCGTGGATATCTCCGAAGACGGCGAGGCGCATGGGTCAAGATAGCCAGCCTCACGGCAAGAGGGCCGGGACTCCCACGCTCCGACCCCCTCCCCCCACCCTCACACCATCTGCAACGGGCTGCTCAGCGCCGCCGCTTCGGGGTTGAAGCGGGGCAGCTCGGGGAGGTCCTGGCCGTCTTCCCCGATCAGGCGGCCATACAGCATGTGCGGGGTGGCGTGCTCGATGCGGGCGCGGTAGAGGCCCGCTCCCGTCGCCCCGAGCGCCTTGGGCACCACGGTGGGGTGGTTGCCGCGCGTGTGGCCCTCCAGAAAGCCCGTGTCGTGGGCGTCGCCACGCAGCAGCAGTTCTTGAACCGTGCCCACCTTCTCGGCGTTCTTGCGGGCACTCCATTCCTTCTGCCGCACGATCAGGCGCTGGAGCCGCTCGGTCTTCAGTTCGCGCGGGAGGTCGGCAAAGTGCTTGTAGCTCGGCGTGCCGGGGCGGGGCGAGTAGATGAACATGTAGGCGGAGTCGTAGCCCACCTCGTCGTAGAGACTGAGGGTCTCCTGGAAGTCCTCCTCTGTCTCGCCGGGAAAGCCCACGATGATGTCGGTCGCCAGCACCACGTTTGGCAAATGCTTCTTGATTTCCGCGATGTGCGAGAGGTACTTCTCGCGGGTGTATTCACGGGCCATCCGGCGCAGCACGCGGTTGGAACCGCTCTGCACGGGCAAGTGCACGAACTCGCACACGGCGGGCGTCTCGGCCATCGCGGCGGCCACGTCTTCCGTGAAGTTCATGGGGTGGCTGGTGGTGAACTTGACCCGGCGCACGCCCGAGCGCCCCACCAGCCGCAGCAGGTCGGCAAAGGAGGGGTATCCGGCGAGCTTTGCGCCCTGGTCCACCCCGTAGGCGTTCACGTTCTGGCCCAGCAGCGTGACCTCCTGCACCCCGGCGGCGAGTTGCAGGTCGAGTTCGCGCAGGATGTCGTCGGGGTGACGGCTGACCTGCGGGCCGCGTGTGGTGGGCACGATGCAGTAGGTGCAGTGGTGGTCGCAGCCGCGCATGATGGTGAGGTGCGCTTGCAGCTTGCCCGTGGGGGGCGGGGGGACGTGCCCGTGCAATTCGTCCTTGAATTGCAGGCCCCAGAAACGTTCGCTACTCTCCAGCGCCTTCCCGATGTCGAGCAGGCTGCCCGGCCCCAGCAACACGTCCACCTCGAACTTGCGGGCGATCTGCTGGCCTTCTTCGAGCTGCGCGAGGCAGCCCATCATGCCCACCACCAGGGGCCGCTGCGCCTTTTGCTTGCGCAGGTCGCCCAGCAGCGAGCGGACCTTGTCCACGGGCTTGCCGCGCACCGCGCAGGTGTTCACAAGGACGAAATCGGCCTCGTCCACGCTCTGGACCATGTCCGCGCCGAACGAGACGAGTTGCGACTCGACCAGATGGGTGTCGTACTCGTTCATCTGGCAGCCGTAGGTGATCAGGTGTGCCTTCACGTTCATTCTCCTCGGCCTGACGGAGGGATTCCGGGGCCTTCTGTGTACGCCACGCTGCGCTGAGCGCGGGCCGGGCGCGAGTCTAGCAGGGCCGGGTGCGCCCGCGCCTCAGGGCTGCTCCGGCTCCTTCAGCGGGTACGTCGTGCGCTCGGCCACCCGCATGCGGCCCTCGGCGGGGGCGTAGGTGGCGTCGATCAGGCCGGAGCGGTGCTGGCGGAACCAGTCGCGCAGGGCGGAGGACTTGGCGAAGACCCGCGCCCGCAGCACCTCTTCGGCCTGGGCGCCCTGCCCCGCGAGGATCATGTTGGCGTAGTAGCCGCCCAGCCGCGCCTTCAGGTTGGTCAGGTCAGCGTTCTTGCCCAGCCCGGCCAGCAGGTCGCCCAGGTTGCGGGCCGCCTCCTGCGCGGGGACATAGGTGTAGGCGTGGGTGCGGTCGGCCAGCCGGACCCCGTCCCAGGCCAGCACAGTCAGCAGCGCGGGACTGACGGCATACGGCCAGTCGTAGTAAGCGAGGCGGTCGCTGGCGAACAGGAGTTCCTTCGTGCCGTCGCGGTTCAGGTCCACGAAACGCAGGCCGTAATTCCCCCCGTCGATGATGGCGAGGTTCTCCACCCGGCCCGCGTCCTGGGTAAAGGCGTAGTACGCCGAGCAGCAGTGCGCCCCGCCGGAGAAGGTGCTTAGCACCAGCTCGGGCAGGCCACCGGGCCGGAGGGGCTGTAGCTCGGCCGCCACGTTCCAGCCGCTGACGGTCAGCACCGTGCGGTTGCCATTTCTGACCACCGCCCGCGCTTCCCCCTCGATGTTCCCCTCCGCGCGGGGCGTCACCGTCACGGTCAGGGTGCCCCACCGCAGGACCTCCGCGTGGGCGGGGGAGAGCAGCGTGAGCCATCCGGCCAGCGCGAGGCACCTCTTCATGCCTCACCCTACTGCGGCGGGGTCAGGGGCTCTGGGGAGAGGCGGGCGTGGCCCCGGCCTCCTGCCGGTCCAGCGTGAGGTTGTAGGTGAGCAGTTCCCGGCCCAGCAGCACGGTGCGGAGGGTCCCGCTCAGCTTGCCCCCCCCCAACTCGGCCCGCAGGGTGCCGCGCAGGGCGTCGCCGCCCTCGTAGAGGTTGACCTCGAGGCTGCCGCCCGCCGTGCCCACCCGCTGAAAGGTGCCGCTCACGGCATACGCTTTGCGGCTTTCCAGGTTGGTCAGCACGCCCGTGGCGCGGCCCTCGCGCTCCTGCACGCTCAGCAGCAGGCGGTAGGGCACCCGGCCCGTCAGCCCGGTGCCGGTACCCTCGTACACGCCGTTCATCGCCCGCTCCAGCGCCGTACTCGCGGCGATATTCGCCCCCAGTGCACAGCCGGGAAGCAACAGGGGGACGGCCAGCAGCGGCAGGAGGAGGGAGGCACGCATACCGGCGAGCTTAGGCCGCCCTCATGAAGGGGAACTGATGGAGAGCCATCAAAAAAGCTCCCGCGAGGGGAGCCTTTCTCGGGTGCCGGGTGGCCTCAGGCGACCTTGACGCCCTGGCTCTTCAGCAGGCGGCGGGCGGTCTGGGTGGGCTGGGCGCCGACCGAGATCCAGTAGGCGGCCCGCTCCGCGTTGACCTTGAGGTAGGTCTCGCTGGTCTTGCGGGGGTCGTAGTGGCCCAGGTTCTCGATGTAGCCGCCGTCACGGGGGCGGCGGGAGTCGGTCACCACGATGCGGTAGTGGGGGTTGTGGGCAGAGCCGAAACGGGACAGGCGAATCTTGACCATGACAAAAAACCTCGGGTTGGAGTAGTGAGGGTGGGGCGCCCGCCTAGGTCGCGGGATTCATGCGCCCGCAGCAGCCAACCGGAAGCGCACCGAAGGAGAGTAGCAGAGGCCGGGGGGCTGTGGGAAGGGGGTCAGAAGGGTGGCGGTACAGGCCGACGCGACGCCCCCGACACCTCGTTGAGCTGGAAGGCCATTCGGCCGGGGCCGAAGATGGGGCTGCCGCCCACCGTGCCCAGGGCCGTGCCCGCGCCCACCCGCGCCCCGACCTCGACGGCAGCGTCCTGAAGGCCAAAATACGCGGTGACCTTCGCCCCGTGGTCGAGCAGGACCACCCAGCCCAGGCTGGCGTAGTAGGTCGTGGCGATCACGTTGCCCGGCAGCGAGGCGACGGCCTGGGTGCCCTCGGCGGCTTCCAGCACGCTCCACTGCGCCCCGTTCGACCCGTAGGGCTGGCTGACCCGGCCTCCCGGCAGCGGGAAGCCCAGCGGGCCGGGCGAGGCGGGCAGCGGCGCGAGCGCCTGGGTGGTGGCCGCCACCGCCTGCTGGGTCTGCCCCTGACGCTCGCGCAGGGCGGCCTGTTCCTGGGCAACCCGCTGTTCGCGTTCGCGCTGAGCGGCCAGGGCTGCCTCGCGCTCGGCCTGCTCGCGGGCGTTCTGCTCGGCCTCGCGGGCGCGGGCCTCGGCCTGAGAGCGGGCGATGGCGTCGGCCTGCTGGCGGGCGCGGGCGGCGGCTTCGGCCCGCGTGCGGGCTTCGGCGGCAGCCCTGGCCTGGGCCTCGGCGCGGGCCTTGGCTTCCGCTTCGGCTCTGGCTCTGGTGCGGGCTTCCGCTTCCGCTCTGGCACGGGCCTCCGCAGCAGCCTTCGCCTGAGCTTCGGCCCTGGCTTTCGCCTCGGCCCTGGCACGGGCGCGGGCGGCGGCCTCCGCACGTGCTCTGGCTTCGGCCTCGGCTTTGGCACGGGCGGCGGCTTCGGCACGGGCCTTGGCCTCCGCACGGGCGCGGGCTTCGGCTCTGGCTTTGGCCCTCGCCTCGGCCTCCGCTCGGGCTTTCGCCTCCGCCTCGGCGCGTTCGCGGGCAATCCGGGCCTGCCGCTCCTGCTCGGCGCGGATGCGGGCGAGGCGCTCGGCCTCCCGCCGGGCGCGTTCCCGTTCCTCGCGGATGCGGCGCAGCTCAGCCTCGCGGCGGCGGCGTTCCTCCTCCAACCTCCGCAGGCGTTCGGCCTCCAGCCGGGCCTTTTCCTTCACGACCGCGCCCACGAGTTCGTCAATCGTGCGGGCGGTTTCGGCCTGTTCCGCGCGGGTGCGGGCGGCCAGGGTGCGCTGGCCCTGCTCGTCGCGGCGCAGCTCGGCCAGCAGGCGCCCCGTCTCGGCGCGGCTCTCCCGCAGCTCCTCCAGCCGGGCGAGCTGGCGGGCTTGCAGGCCCTCCAGGGTGGCCTTTTGCGCGGCCTGCCGCTCGCGCTGCGTCTCCAGCGTGCGGACCTCGCCGCGCAGGTCTTCGAGCACCGCGACATGCTGCTCGCCCGAGAGGTTCGCGTAGCGCAGCCGAATCAGCAGGTCCGACAGACTGCCCGATTGCGACAGCAGCCGCAGGTACTGCCCGCTGCGCTCGCGGTAGAGGGCCTGAAGCAACTCGCGCAAGTCGGCCTGGAGACGGGTCACGCGGGCCTGGGTGACTGCCCCCGCTGCCGTCGTCTCGGCCAGCGCCCGCTCGGCCCCCTGCACCTGCCGGGCGAGGTCGGCCGTCTCGTTTTCCAGCTCGGCCACCCGCCCGGACAGGGTCTCCAGCCGCTCCAGCGTCTCACGGCCCTGCGCGGAGAGGCGGGCGATGTTGCGGCGCAGGTCTGCCAGTTCGCGGCCCTGCTGGGCGCCCAGCCGCCGCTGCTGCGAGAGTTCGCGCTGAAGCTGCTGGAGCCGCTCGCTGGTCTCCTGCGCCCCGGCCAGCAGCGCCGCCGACAGCAGGACGAGGACGGGCCAGCCCGGGTTTCTCTTCACTCCAGCTCCCGCAGGTAGCGCCGGGTGGCAAACAGGCTCCCGGCCAGCCCGGTCAGGATGCCCAGCATCGCCACCGCGCCCAGCAGAGGCAGCAGCGTGTCGAGGTCGCGCACGACCGGAAAGACGGGCGCGAAGGTCGCCACCCGCTCGGCCAGGGCGAGGTAGCCGGGTGCGAGCACCGCCAGCGCGAGCGCCGAGGACAGGGTGCCCAGCAGCACGCCTTCAATCACGTGCGGGGTGCGGATAAAGCCGCGTGTGGCCCCCAGCAGCCGCATCACGCTGATTTCCTTGCGGCGGGCGTACATGGCGACCCGCACGGCGTTGAGGATGCTCAGCAGCGTGCCCGCGAACAGCAGCGCGACCAGGCCGTACCCCGCCGCCCGCACGGTGGTCAGCGTCCGCACCGCCTGGTCCACGTACCCGGCCCCGTATTCCACGTCCTCCACGCCGGGGAGCTTCGAGACTGCCTCGGCCACCGGGCGCGAGTCCTCGACCCGGCCCACCCGCACCCGCAGTGTGTCGGGGAAGGGGTTGCCGACCAGACCCGTCGCCTCGGCGGTGGAGGGGTAGTCGCGGGTCATCTCCGCGAGGACCTCCTCGCTGGACACCAGCCGGGCCTCGCGCACGCCGGGGAGAGTCTGAATCTGCCCCAGCAGCGCCGCCCCATCCGCACCGCCCTCCAGAAAGGCCGCGACCTCCACCTGCGATTCCAGCCCCTCCAGGGTGCGGTTCACGTTCAGCGTGAGCAGCAGCACCCCGCCCAGCATCAGCAGGGTCAGGGTCATGGTGGTCAGCGTGCCCAGCGTGGCGGTGAGGTTGCCGCGCATGGCGAGGAGGGCCTGACGGAAGTGGTAGGTCATGGGCGGCCCCCAGCGCGGGTGGGGGTGGGGACGGGGCGGGGGCGGCTCGGCGGGTAGGGGCCGCCGTCGAGAAGTCGAGAGGTCGAGAGGTCGAGGGTGTTCGCCGCCTCGACTTCTCGACTCCTCGACCGGGCGCGGGCGCGGAGCGCCCTCACAGCGCGTATCCCCCCGCCAGATCGTCACGCACCAGTCGCCCCTGACGCAGCGTCAGGGTGCGGTGGCGGAAGGTCTCCACGAGGTCGCGGGCGTGGGTGGCGAGGACCACCGTGGTGCCGCGCAGGTTGACGTGTTGCAGCACCCGCAGCACCTCGCGGGCGTGGTCGGGGTCGAGGTTCCCGGTCGGCTCGTCGGCCAGCAGCAGCGGCGGGTCGGCCACGATGGCGCGGGCGATGGCGACCCGCTGCTGCTCGCCCTGCGAGAGCTGCACTGGGCGGGCGTCCGCCCGGGCCTCCAGCCCCACCGTCCGCAGCGCCGTGCCCACGCGGGCAGGCCACTCGCGGGCCGGAACCCCCGTCACGCGCAGGGTAAAGGCCACGTTGTCGTAGGCGCTGAGGTGCTCGAGCAGCAGGTTGTCCTGAAAGACGGTCCCGATGCGGCGGCGCAGCAGCGCGGTGCGGCGGCCCCGGTAGCGCGAGAGCGGTTCGCCCGCGACCTGCACCTCGCCCCGGCTGGGCAGCGCCCGCTTGAGCACCAGATTCATGAAGCTGCTCTTGCCCGCGCCGGAGTGCCCCACGAGGTACACGAATTCGCCCTTGTGAATCCGGACATTCAGGTCGTCGAGGGCCAGCGCCCCGCTCGCCGGGTACGCGAGGCTCACGTTGCGAAAGACGATCACGCGCCGGAGCCTCCGGGGACGCGGCCACGGGAAAAGGGGGGCAGGTGGGTCATGCTCGTGGCCCAGCATAGCCCAGCCCTTCATGGAGGGGGAGTCCGGTGGGGGCGGGTGAAACGCCTCCCACAGTCTCTTAACCGGTTCGCCCTATCCTGCGAGGCGTGAACCGGAAACGCATGATGCTGGTGGCGGGGTCCCTCGCCGCGACCGCCGCCGTCGGCTACGCGCAGCTCGGCGGCTACACCCAGGCCGACCTCACCCGCTCGGAGACGGGCCGGGCCTTCCTCCAGGTACTGGGCGAACTTCAGCGCTCGTACCTCTACCCCATTGACCAGGAAAAGGTGCTGCGCGGCGCGATCAACGGGGCGCTCGGCAGCCTCGACGACGAGTTCACCTACTACTCCGAACCCGCCGACACCGCCATCGACACCCAGAACCTTCAGGGCGAGTTCGGCGGCATCGGCGTGACGCTGGTGGCCGCCAACCCCGACGGCACGGGCGGCAAGATCGACAACGTGTACAAGGGCGGGGCCGCCGCTGAGGGCGGCGTGCAGATCGGGGACGTGTTCGTCAAGATCGGGGACACGGACGTGATGACCTCCAAGCTCGACGAGATCGTGCGCTTGGTGCGCGGTCCCAAGGGCAGCACGGTCAACGTGACCTTTGCCCGGAACGGCAAGCCCTACACCGTGAAGATGGAGCGCCGCCAGGTCACCATCGTGAGCGTCGAGCAGACGGTGCTGCCGGGCGATATCGGCTACATCGCGCTGAACACCTTCTACAACGAGAAGGCCAGCGAGCAGTTCCGCGCGGCGGTCGCCTCCATGAAGCAGAGGGGCGTGCAGAAGCTGATTCTGGACCTGCGCGACAACGGCGGCGGCCTGCTGAACGCGGGCGTGGACGTGGCCGACCAGTTCCTGGGGTCGGGCAACATCGTGAGCCTCAAGGACCGCACGGGCCGCGCTCAGGTGTATGGCCGCGCCGCCAACCGCCCCACCGACTATGCGGGCAAGCTCGTCGTGCTGGTCAACAAGAACAGCGCCAGCGCGAGCGAGGTCGTGGCGGGTGCCCTGCAGGACCTCAAGCGGGCGACCATCATCGGGGAGCAGACCTTCGGCAAGGGCGTGGCGCAGATTCCGGTGGACACGGTGGACGGCGGCAAGGTCGCCATCGTGAACAGCGCGTGGCTGACCCCCCAGGGCCGCGAGATCCACAAGAAGGGCATCACGCCCGACGTGGCCGTCACCGACACCCGCTACACCACCCCCTTCAACTTCAGCGGCAGCGGCCTGACGCCGAACGCCAAGGTCACCCTGACCGTAGAGGGCAAGCCCGTGACGGTCACCGCCGACAAGGACGGCAAGTTCACCTACACCGCCGAAGTCAAGCGTCCGGTGCGCTCGACCACCCAGGGCGAGGCGACGGTGGACCTCGCCGGGGACGCGATCCTGCGGCGGGCGGTGGAGACGCTGAAGTAAGCCGTTAGCGGTCAGCTTTCAGCCATCAGCAGGATCAGAGGGCCTCAGCTTCGGCTGGGGCTTTTTTTGTTGTTTGCTGGCGGCTGTCCGCTGGAAGCTGGCCGCCCCTCAATCCCACTCCCACTCCCGCCAGTCGCTGGGTTTCGCCTCGCGGCTGGCCGCTTTCTTCTCCTGCGGGGCCGGATACCAGGGATAGGCGGCGGCAAGGGCCGTGTGCAGCCGCTCCATCAGGCGGGCGCGGAGTTCGGCTTCCTCGCGGGGGGTAACCTTTTCGATTTCCCGCATCAGGCGCGAGAGGGTGTCTTCCAGCCCTGGCAGGTACGGCTCACGGGCCTTTCTCACTGCGCCCTTCCTGAGCGGCTCGGGGTGGATGATGGGCAGGTAACTCTCGGCGGCGGCGTCCAGCAGGGCGGCCCGTTTCGCCGCCCGTTCCTCGCGGGCACGTTCGGCGCGGGCACGGGCGTCGGCGGCGCGGGCCTGGCCGACGAGGAAGGCTTCCTCGCGCTCGGCGTCCAGCACCCGTTCCTCGCGGTAGAGCTTGACGGGCGGGAGGCGGCGGCGGCCCATCTTCAGGCCGTTGGGGCGGGTGTCGTCGTGCTCGCCCAGGAACTTGCGAATCAGGCCCGGCGTCCAGCCGCGTTCCTTGAGGTCCTGGGTCGCCAGGAAGCCGGGCGGCGTCAGGGGCTTCTCGCGGGTGGGGCGGGGCTGTTTTTTGGTCATGGTTGGGGACTCATGGCTGGGGCAGGCCGCGCCACTCCCCGCGCAGCAGGTCCATCTGCACGCTGTCGTAGCGCTCGCCCTCCCACAGCCGCGCCTGCCGCACGCGGGCGCACTCACGGAAGCCGAGCCGCTGCCCGAGGCGCAGCATCCGCTCGTTGCCGCTCCAAGTGGTCACGGTCAGGACGTGCGCGTCGGTCCAGTCCAGCGTGTCCTGCACCCACAGGCTCAACGCCCGCGTGCCCACGCCGCCTCCCCAGTACGCCGGGTCGTAGATCAGGATGCCGAGGTCCCACCAGCCGCCGCCCTCCGGCTCCTCCTCCGAGCGGTTGACCATCCCGACCACCACGCCGTCCACGTCGATGACCTGCTCGTCGGCGTCGGGGCCGTGTGCTGCCAGGTATTCGGCATACGCCTCCATCGTGCGGGTGGTGCCCGCCGCCGGGAAATAGGGCGCGTCCCAGCGCCGCCACTCGGCCCCCGGGTCGGTGAGCCAGCGGGTCAGGGTGGGGAGGTCGTCTGCTCGGCGGTCGCGCAGCGTGACCGGGAGGGAAGGCAGGGCAGGGGTCACGGCGCGGAGTATAGGCTCCGGCCCCGTCAGACGTCAGGCCGCCGGGCCAGGCGCGTGTAGGTGTGTCCCGCGAGGTTCTGACGGCCCACCGCCACGAAGCCGCTGCGGGCGTACAGGCGCGCCGCCGGATTGCCGTCCTCCACCAGCAGGGTCAGGGGGAGGACGAGTGCCCGTGCCCGTTCCGCACAGGCCTCAATCAGTGCCCGACCCACGCCCCGCCCCCGCGCGGCGGTGACCGTAGCGAGAGTGTCGAGGTACAGCTCGCCCGCCTCCGCCTCGGTGGGAATGGCCGGGTCCAGCCCCAGCGAGCGGCGGTGCTCGCGGAAAGGCCCGTCCAGCGCCTGCGCGAACTCGCCGGGATACAGCACGGCGAGGCCCACCGGACGGCCCTCCTCCCCCTCGGCGATCAGCGTGTGGATGAAGCTCAGGCGGTTGCCCCGCGTCACGAAGAATTCAGCGATGACGTGCGCGGCGTCCCCGTCGGTCGTGGTGCCCGTCAGGTGCTGGCCCACCCGCCCGATGGCCTCCTGAATCAGCGGGGCGGCAAAGGCCGCGTCAAAGGTCTGGGCCGGGCGAATGCGGGGGGTCATGCCGCCCAGTCTCCCACCCGCGCCGCAGCCGGGCGAGCCGCACACTGTCCCAGCGCTGCCCGTTCCACGCCCGCGCCTCCGGCACCCGCCCGCATTCGTGGTAGCCCACCCGTGCGGCGGCCCGGACCATCCGCCCGTTGCCGCTCCAGGTGGTCAGGGTGAGGACATGCGCGTCCGTCTCGCGGAAGGTCGCGTCGGTCCACAGCCCCAGCGCCCGCGTCCCCAGCCCGCCGCCCCAGTGGGCCGGGTTGTAGATCAGCACGCCGAGTTCCCACCAACCGCCGCCCGCCGGGGCCTCCTCCCAGCGGGTGACCATGCCGATGCAGGTGCCCTCCAACGCGATGATCTGGCGGTGGGGCGAGGGCGGTTCGGCCTGTGCCCGCTCGGTGTACTCCGTCAGCGACAGGGGAGAGGCGGGGCGGGCGGCATGAAAGTACGGCGCGTCCCAGCGTTTCCATTCCGGGTCTGTCTCGGCGTGCAGCCAGCGGTGCAAGGTGGGGAGGTCGCCGGGCTGACGCTCGCGCAGGGTGAGGGGAGGCATTCGCCCCAGGCTGCCAGATGACTCCGCTGCGGGCATCGGCCGGATGGCGTGTGGGCGAGCGGTGAAGAAGCCCTGACTGGCGCGGGTCGCCCCGACCGCTTACGGTGAACCATGCCCCTGAAACCGGACATCGAACACCCCGAATCTGGGCGTCGCCGCGCCGGGTACGCCATCGTCGGCATCGGGGAACTCAGCGCCGACGAGCTGATTCCCGCCGCCCGGACCAGCGAGCACGCCTACGTCGCAGCCCTCGTCACCAGCGAAAGGGACAAAGGCGTGGCCTTTGCGCGGGCCTACGACCTCACCGAGGAGGACGTGTACAGCTACGAGGACTTTGAGCGCTTGTCCGAGCGCGAGGATGTGGAGGCGGTCTATATCGTCCTCCCCAACGCCCTGCACCGCGAGTACGTGGAGCGGGCCGCGCGGATGGGCAAGCACGTCCTGTGCGAGAAGCCGCTGGGTGTGAACGCCGGGGACGCGCAGGCGATGGTGGACGCCTGCCGGGACGCCGGGGTGCTGCTGATGACCGCCTACCGCTGCCAGTACACGCCCCAGCACTGGGCCGCGCGGGACGCCGTGCAGGGGGGCAAACTTGGCCCGGTCAAGCTCGTGGACTCCATCCACGGTCAGGTCCAGGACGACCCCGAGGCATGGCGCATGAAGCGTGACCTCGCGGGCGGTGGTCCCCTGGTGGACGTGGGCATCTATTGCCTGAACACCATCCGCTTCGTGCTGGGTCAGGAACCCGAGTGGGTCTTCGCCGCGCAGCACCAGCCGCAGGATGACGAGCGCTTCCGCGAGGTCGAGGAGTCGGTCAGCTTCATGCTGGGCTTTCCCGGCGGCGTGATCGCCAACGGCCTGACGAGCTACGGCACCCAGAAGACCGCCACCCTGCGCGTGCTGGGCGAGAAAGGCACCGTCCTGATGGACCCCGCCTACACCTACCAGGGCCTGGAACTGACCATTTCCGACGGCGAGGGCGATTTCCAGCCCAAGCTCCCCGACGAGGACCAGTTCGGGCTGGAGATGGACCACTTCGCCCAGCGGGTCCGCGACGGCAAGAAGCCCTGGACCCCCGGCGAGGAGGGCGTGCAGGACCACCGCATCATGGACGCGATCTACGAGAGCGCGAGGACGAGGCAGGTCGTGCGGCTGGAGCGGGTGGAGGGCCGGGACGCCTTCCGGGGCACGCCGCCGCAGGTGCCGGGGCGGGAGTGAGGCAGGGAACGGACGAGGTCAAGGTCGTCTGGCGGAGCCTGAATCCTGACCGTCCCAGCCTAGAACACCTCCACTTGTCTCCCTGGGCAGAGGCGACAGGGACCGTCATCGGCATCAGCGAGGGGCAACCCTTCACTCTGTTTTACTGGCTTGATCTCGGAAAGGACGGTCATCCTATGCGCCTGCGCTGCGACGTGGATGATGGGCGGCATCTGGACCTCTCCCGGTCGGGCGGGGGCGAATGGACCACGGCGGAGCAAGAGGGTCTCCCACTGCTGCGAGGCTGTACCGACGTGGACATCCGCGTCACACCGTTCACCAACACTCTCCCCCTGCGCCGCTTGAGCCTGCGCGTGGGGGAGGGCCAGGAAGTGTGGGCCGTCTGGGTAGACGTGCCTTCGCTGGACCTACGGCCCACCCGCCAGCGCTACACGCGGACGGGAGAGGACACCTACCGCTACGAGAATCTGGACAGCGGGTACAGCAACGAGATCACCGTGGATGGGGCAAGGCTGGTGACGCTCTACCCGGACGCCTTTAAGCGGTTGGCTTAAGCCTCACCCGCACCGGAAAGGAATCGGGATCGGCCCGATGCAGCACACGCCGCGCGTCTCCACACTCGACCCCAGCGCGAGCGGCGAGCCGCCGTGCGAGCTGTTATAGATGGCGTTATGGGCCTCCCGGCACGCCCCGAACCGGGCGGCAATTCGGAGGCGCCCCCGCACCAGCCCGTCTTCCCGCACGATGCGGGCCACCGCCGCCGAGCACGACTCGCCGCCGTGCAACGCGGCGTGGGCGCAGCGAAAGCCCTTGCGCGGCGAGAGATGCTGCTGGTAGAGGCGGATGCCGGAAAGGGTCAGGCGGTCAAGGGGAGTGGGCATGGGGGGAGCGTAATGGGTGGTGGCCCGCTGCCTTGCCGGAACGTGTGAAGACGGCTCAATCCTTGAGCAGCCACAGGTTCGCCGTGCGGAAGCCTGCCGCATCCAGCGCTGCCCGGCGCTCGGGCCACCCAGTGGGGCAGATTGCCTGCACGGTGCGGACCCCCCGCACGGCGAGAGCATGGTGCGCCCCCTCCAGCAGCGGGCTGAAGGTGGCCCAGTCAGCCGCCGCGAGGTCATCCAGCGTGCCGACCCCGGCCGCGTCGTGCGCGGGTGAAAGGCCCGTGGGCTGCGGCACCACGAAGCCGTCCACGCCGTTCGGACCCTCGTGGACCAGCACGTCCCGGTCGGGCCGGGTCAGCGAGTGGCGCATCCAGCTTTCAAAGCGGGCTGGGGCGTCCGGGTGCGGCGTCCAGAAGCGGGGGTTGGCGCGGCGTTTGCCTTCCTGCGCGGCAGCGTTCAGGCGCACCAGTGCGGGAAGATCGGCCTCGGTCGCCGGGCGCACGGACGGGGGCCGGGTCGCCTGGGGGTCCACCGAGCGAGTCATCCAGAAGGTGAGGGGCCGGTAACCCCGCGCCGTGAGGTGGGCCAGCCGCTCGGAGGCACGGGTAGGGCAGGCCGTCACGAGGACCGCCGCGCCACCTTCCCACACGAATGTTTCGGCCCCGTCCAGCAGCGCGGCGAGGACTTCCGGGTCCGCCGCGTACAGCTCATCCCCGCTCAGTCCCGCGAGCAGACTTTGATACACGGGCGGGGCAGGAAAGAGACCCGCTGACACGACGCCCACCGCCTTCCCGCCGCGCTCGGCCAGCAACCAGGCAAACCGCTCCGGCTGTGCCAATTCGCGCTCCAGCCGCGCCCGCACCCGTGCTTCCGCGTCCGGGTGTGGCGCCCAGAGGTCCGGTGCCAGCTCCCTCCGCTGCTGGGCCGCCGCGAGCAGCAACGGTACGAGCTGCCCCACATCCTCCACCCCCGCCCGCCGAGTTGTGAGTGTGTTCACGAGTGGCAGCGTACACCCGCAGCATTCCTTACAGCCTGCCCCGACCTCACCGGACCAGAATGCCCGCCATGTCGCCGGGGCCGCAGGACGTGTGCATCGTGGGGGGAGGCCCGGCGGGGATGATCTTGGCGTTGCTGCTGGCCCGGCAGGGCATCCCGGTGACGGTGCTGGAGGCAGCGGGCGACTTTCAGCGCCGCTTCCGGGGCGACACCCTGCATCCCGCGATCATGGAACTCCTCGCCGGGCTGGGACTGGCCGCGCCCGTTCTGGGCCTGCCGCACACGCGGGCGCACCGGGCACGCCTCGTGCGGGCGGGAGGCACCCAGGTCATCGCGGACTTCTCGCGGTTGCGGACCCCCTACCCCTACCTCACGGTGATGGCGCAGTCGCGCTTTCTAACCTTCCTCGCCGCCGAGCTGGGGCGCTTCCCCCATGCGCGGGTGGTCATGGGCGCTCGGGTGGAGGGGCTGCTGGAGGAGGGCGGTGAGGTCCGGGGCGTGCGTTACCGCCGGGCCGGGGCGCTGCATGACCTTCCCGCCGCGCTGACCGTGGGGGCGGACGGGCGATTTTCCAAGGTGCGCGACCTCGCGGGGCTGGAATTGCGGCGGCTCTCGCCGGGGCAGGACGTGCTGTGGTTCTCGCTGCCCCGGCACGCGGACGACCCTGGTGGCAGCATTGACCTGCACCTACGCGGTCCGCACTGTATCGTGACCACCGACCACGGCGAGCGCTGGCAGGTGGGCTACTCCATCCGCAAGGGGAGTTACGCGGCGGCGCGGGCGGCAGGCGTGGAGCCTATTCGCGAGGCAGTGGCGGCCACCGTGCCCTGGCTGGCCGGACGGGTGCCCCTCCTGACCGATTGGCGCGAGCTGCACCTCCTCGCCGTGGAGGTCGCCCGCGTGCGGCGCTGGTGGCGCCCCGGCCTGCTCCTGATCGGGGACGCGGCCCACCCTATCTCGCCCATCGGCGGGCTGGGCATCAATATGGCCGTGCAGGACGCGGTGGCCGCCATGAATGTTCTGTGCGGTCCCCTGCGCTCGGGGCGGCTGCGGCCCCGGCATCTTGCCCGCGTACAGCGCAAACGGGCCTGGCAGATCGCCGTGCTGCAAGCCCAGCAGGTCATCGAGGAACGGGAGGTCGAGGGCCTGGACGGTGCCCAGCCGCTGCATGTGCCCAGCCTGCTGCTGCGGCTGCTTCAGGGGGTGCCCGGCTTGCAGGGAGTTCCTGGTTACGTGACCGCCTACGGCCTGCGCCCGGAACGGCTGCGGGCGCGGTGGCGGGCGACCCGGCTTTAGCTTGAGCTATGGCCCGACACGCCCGTTTTGCCCAGGCGAGGTTCGCCCTCTGGCCCGATGAGGGGCTGCTGGAAGCGGTCGCCTCCTTTCCCGGCGACTGGATCAACATCCTCCGCACAGACCTCCACCCCAGCCGGGGCCGCCTGAGGGTGGACCTCGCGGACGAGTTTTACCGGGCGTCCGAGGACGACGGTTGGCAGGGGCCGGGCGGGCAGCCTGACCCCCGGCACCATGACCGCCTCCTGCGCCTGACCTGGGAAAGCCGCTTTGAGGGCCAAACCCACTTTCCCAATCAGGTCTTTGCCCTGGAGAGCTACGACGAGTACTACGGCGGGCCATACGGCACCTTCCACCCGGTGCGGCAGGGCCTCCCCCAGTCCTGGCTGTACGAGGTGGTCAACGACCCCAGTCCCTGGATCACCGAGATGCTGGAGGAGAACGACAACACGGACACGTTTCCGCCCTACGGAGTGCCCGTCGCCCTCAGCGAGCGCGAGCGCCTCCGCAGCCCTCACCTGAAGCCGACCGGACGCTTTTTCCCGGAGGACGCGCGGCCTGAGGACACGGGCTGGGGCAGCGATTTTGCGTTTGTCTGGTCTGGCCCCCAACCGCCCTCCCCGGAAGAATTGGCTGAGGCACAAGCCGAGATTGCCCGCGTTCAGGACTCCCAGTGGCAGGCCCAGCGCCGCCGCCCACGCTACCGCCACCTCCTGATCGCGTCCAACAGCCACATTCTGGAAGTGCTGTGCGAAGACCTCCCGACCTGGGAGTGGGTCAGCGGAAGCTGAAGCCCTCGCCGTCCGCGTCCACCGTCACCGTGCCGCCGCCGCTGAGCCGCCCGAACAGCAGCTCGTCGGCCAGGGGGCGCTTCACGCGTTCCTCGATCACGCGGGCGAGGGGCCGCGCCCCCATCTGCGGGTCGTAGCCCAGCAGTGCGAGCCGGGCGCGGGCGGCGGGCGTGACTGTCAGCGAAACGCCACGTTCGGCGAGTTGCCCTTCCAACTGCCGCAGGAACTTGTCCACCACGTTCCCCATGACCTCCCGCGAGAGGGGCCGGAAGTGAATCACGGCGTCGAGGCGGTTGCGGAACTCGGGGGTAAAGGTGCGTTTGATGGCCTCCGCCTCCTCGCCCGCACGGCCCTCCCGCGAGAAGCCTAGGGCGGGTCGGCTGGCGTCGGCGGCCCCGGCGTTGGTGGTGTAGACGATCAGCAGGCCGCGCCCGTCCACCTTCTTGCCGGTGTGGTCGGTCAGGGTGCCGTGGTCCATCAGTTGCAGGAAGAGGTTGTACACGTCGGGGTGCGCCTTCTCGATCTCGTCGAGGAGCAGCACCGCGTGCGGGTTCTTCGCCACCGCGTCGGTGAGCAGGCCGCCCTGGTCGAAGCCCACGTAACCGGGAGGGGCGCCCACCAGCCGCGCCACCGTGTGCGCCTCCTGGTACTCGCTCATGTCGAAGCGCAGCAGCTCCACCCCCAGCCGGTCGGCCAGCGCCCGCGCCAGCTCCGTCTTACCCACCCCGGTCGGCCCCGCGAAGAGAAAAGCCCCTTGCGGCTTCTGGGGGTCGCGCAGCCCGGCGCGGGCCAGCTTGACGGCGCTGGCGACCGCTTCCACGGCGGCGTCCTGCCCGAACACGCGGGCCTTGAGGTCGGCTTCCAGCGTGGCGAGCGAGCGCACCTCCTCGGCCTTCACCGCGCCGACGGGCACGCGGGCCATCCGCGCCACCGTCGCCTCGATGTCCGCCTCCCCGATCTCGCCGCCCTGCCCCGCCGAGGAGCGGGCCGCCCCCGCCTCGTCCAGCACGTCAATCGCCTTGTCGGGCAGGAAGCGGTCGCGCAGGTGCCGGGCCGACAGCCGGACGGCGGCCGAGAGCGCCGCGTCGGTGTACGTGACCCCGTGGTGCGCCGCGTAGCCCGGCGCCAGCCCGCGCAGGATGGCGAGGGCGTCCTCCTCGGAGGGCTCGGGCACATCCACCGTCTGAAAGCGCCGCCACAGCGCCCGGTCGCGTTCGAGGTGGCGCAGCTCGGCGGGCGTGGTGGCCCCCAGCACCCGCAGCTTGCCCCGCGCCAGCGCAGGCTTGAGCAGGTTCGCCGCGTCCACACTGCCGCCCTCGGTGGCCCCGGCACCCACCAGCGTGTGCAGCTCGTCGATGAAGAGGACCGCGTTCTGCCCGTCCAGCGCAGCCAGGACGGCCTTGAGCCGTTGCTCGAAGTCGCCCCTGTAGCGCGTCCCGGCGAGCAGCGCCCCCAGGTCGAGGGCGTACACCGAAGCGCCCCGCAGGAAGCCGGGCGCCTGGCTGTCCGCCACCCGCTGCGCCAGCCCCTCGGCCAGCGCGGTCTTGCCCACGCCGGGTTCGCCCACCAGCACGGGATTGTTCTTGGCACGGCGGGCCAGGATATGCACCGTGCGCTCCAGCTCGGCCTCACGCCCGATGACCGGGTCGAACTCCCCCGCCCGCGCCTGCGCGGTGAGGTCGGTGGCGTAGGCCTCCAGCGGGTTCTGCTCGGCGGCGGCCTCCTCCGGGGCCTCGCCGTCCACCCCGGCCGCCCGGCGCTCGCGCTCACGGCCCGGCACCTTGGCGGCCCCGTGGGACACGTAGGCGAGCACGTCCAGCCGGGTGACCCCCTGCGCCTCCAGCGCGGCGCGGGCGGGCGAGTCCTCCTCCTCCAGCAGCTCGGCGAGCACACGGGCGCCGTCGGCTTGCTCGTGGCCCTTGCCGCTGGCGTGCAGTTGCAGCACCGCGCCCTGCACCACCCGGTGAACCCCCAGGGTGAAGTCGGGTTCGGCGTCTTCCACGCTCTCGAAGCCGTCCAGCAATTCATGCAGCTCGTCGCGCAGCCGCTCCACGTCGGCACCGACGGCGAGCAGGGCTTCCCGTGCCTCCGGGTCGTGGGTCAGGGCCAGCAGCAGGTGCTCCAGCGTGACGTACTCGTGCCCGGCCTCCCGCGCGTAGTCGGCGGCGCGGCCCAGGGTGACTTGCAGGTGGTCGCCGATCATTCGCTCGCCTCCGGCTCGGCCACCAGCCGCAGCGGATAGCCGTGCTGCCGCGCCTCGGCCGTCACCCGCGCCACCTTCGTCTCGGCCACGTCGCGGGTGTAGACCCCGGCAACGCCCTGCCCCTTGTGGTGGACCGCCAGCATGATGAGCTGGGCCTCCTGCTCGGACTTGCGGAAGTGGTGTTCCAGCACCGTTACCACGAAGTCCATCGGCGTGTAATCGTCATTGAGCAGCAGCACCCGGTACAGCCGGGGCCGCTGGGTCTGCGTGCGCTCCAGCGTCTGCGTGCGCCCCTGCGTGGTGGGGTCGGCGTCCCTGCGCGTCATGGAGCGAGTCTAGCGGGGGCAGGGGAGGGGGGCCGGGGCAGGGCTCACGGTCGGGGGAGGGAGAAACGAAAACCTCCCCGCGTGGGGAGGCTTCGTGGTGTCCCAGAGGGGACGGATTACATCTTGCGGTTGGCGTCCTTCACGTCGCTGCGGACCTCGTCGGAGGCCTTTTTCGTCTCGTTGAGGGCCTGCTGCACGAGGCGCTGCATGTCGCTGGCGCCCTCCTGCGCGTCGGCCTTGGCCTGGGTCCCAGCCTGCCCGGCGCCCGCGCCCCGGTCGGTGGCCGCGTCGCGCACCTCGGCCTTGACCTGCCCGGCGGTCTGCTGCGCGTCGCGCTTCACGTCCTGGGCCGTGTCCCGCGCCTGGGCGGCGGCGTTCTGGGCGCCCTGCTTGGCGTCCTGGGCCATGTCCTTGGCCTGCGCGGCGGCCTGGTTGGCCCCGGCCTTCATGTCGGCGGCGGCGTCCTTGGCGTCAGCCTTCACTTGCTGCGCGGTTTGCTGGGCATCGCGCTTGAGGTCCTGGGCCTTGTCCTGGGCCGTCTCTTTGGCCTGGTTCACCGCCTGTTTGGCGTCGCGCTGGGCGTCCTGGGCCGCGTCTTTCAGCTCGCCGCCCACATGCTGACCCTCGCGCTTGGCCGTGTTCGCCACGTCACGGGCAGCGTCCCCGGCCTCGGCGGCGGCGCCCTTCACGGCGACCCCGGCCTCCCCCGCGACTTCCCTGGCCTTGTCCACGGCAGCCTGCACGCCGCCCTGCTGGGCCGCGTCCTTGACCTCCTCGGCCTTGTCCGCGATCACGGCCCCGGCACTTGCGGCGGCGTCCTTGGTCTTCTCCCAGCCCTGGCTGACCTTCTCGCCGACATTCTCGGCGGCGTCCTTGAGGCCGAGTTCGGCGAGCTTGGCGTCGAGCGCCCTGCGGTTTTGCTCGCGGCTGAGGTAGTAGGCCCCGGCCCCGATCAGGGCACCCAGCAGCAGGAGGCGTTTGGTGGGAAAGTGACTGTTCTGCGACATAGGGTCAGCCTAGGCCCCCGCCTCTCATGAGCGGATGAGGGGGGCATCAGCCCAGATTCACCCCGCCGCGCTGCGGTGCAGCCCCAGCCGCCGCGCCAGCCCCTCTTCCAGCAACCATTCCTCGGGTTCCTCGGAGCCGGTCACGCGCACGAGCACGCACCCCCGGTCGAGGTAGAAGGCGACGATCTTGGCCCAGGCGTCCTCCTCGTTCCCCGCCGTTTCCTCGATGTCTTCCAGGGTGCCCCACACGTCGCCGTCCACCTCGGCGCTGCGCAGGGCCTCGGCGTGGGCGCTCAGGACATAGGCGTCCACGCCTTCCTCGGGGGGATAAGTCTCGCCGGGGGTGCGCACGTCCAGCCGTTCGTCGCGCTCGTAGAGGCGGGCCAGGAAAGCGTCCCACTCGTCGGGGGTCAGGGTGAGGACGGAGGAGGCGGAGGCGTTCATGGGGGCAGTGTAAGGGGGAGGGGGACGCCACGGGCTCGCCCCTCGGCCTAGACTGCCCCCATGCCGAAAGAAGCTGGGCCGAACCGAGTGGGTTTGTCTGCTGCCAGAAGTTCCTTGCGGGCGGCGCTCCCCTTCGCCGCGCTGCTGCTCGTGATGGTCGCCGCGCTGGCGCTGCTGGGCGAGGCGGCGGCGCAGTCGGGCGGCGGCTTCGGGGGCAGCAGCAGTGGTGGGGGGTTCGGAGGCGGCGGCAGCGGCGGTGGGGGCAGCTTCGGCGGGGGCGGCGGGTATGGAGGCGGCTACGGTGGGGGCTACGGTGGAGGGTACTCCGGCCCCATCATCATCGGCGGGGGGGGCTTCGGGCCGGGCTACGTCGGCGGGGGGGGCGGTTTCGGGATCATCGGGCTGCTGCTCTTCGGCGTGGTCGTGATGGGGGTGCTGGGCTTCATGCGCCGCAGCATGGCGGGCGGGGCGCGGGGGCTGGGCGGTGCGGGGAGCCTGAGCGGGACCGCGCAGGCGGTCAGCGTGCAACTCCTGCTCGCCGAGGGCGACGAGGTCAAGCGCGACCTTCAGCGGGTGGCCCGCTCGGGCGATCCCGACTCCAACGCGGGGCTGGCCCGGATGCTTCAGGAGGCGGCCCTGGTGCTGCTGCGCCACCCCGAGCGCTGGGTCTACGGCGAGGTGCAGCGGGCGCAGGGTTCGGCGGGCGCCGCCGACAGCCAGGTGGGGGCCTGGGCGACCGAGGCCCGCGCCGCCTTCACCGTGCAGACCACCAGCAACTACCAGAACCGCGACCCAAGCACGGGCTTCGAGCAGCGCGGCGATTACACCTTCCAGCCCGATGGCACCGACCTTTACCTCGCCGTGACGATCGCGGTTGCCGCCCACACCCTGGGCGACCTGCCCCCGGCGGGCGTGACCACCGCGCAGGAGGCCCGCGCGGCCCTCTCGGCCATCAGTGCGGTGGCGCCCGGCGACCTGATCCGCGCCGAGGTGGTCTGGAGTCCCGACGCGGAGGGCGAGTTCCTCTCGGAGGACGAGGCGATCCGCAAGTATCCGGGGCTGACGAAGCTGTAAGTGGGCAGTGGGGAGCAGGAAGTGGAGGGTGGGGCAACCGCTTCTGCCCCTTGTTCCACGTCCCACTGACCACTCCCCACACCCCGCCCTCGTAACGCCCCACCCGGTCCCCCGCCGCCAGGGACGGCATCATCGCCGGGTGGCCCGCCGCCGTCCCGAGTCCAACTGGCCCCCGCCGCCCCGCGCCCCCGAGGTCTGCGGCCTGTGCGGGCGCGAAACCCCGGTGCTCACCGAGCACCACCTCGTGCCCCGGTCGCAGGGGCGGCGCCAGGGGGTCAAGATTCACGAGCTGCCCACCGTGATGCTGTGCCCCGCCTGTCACAAGTTCCTGCACCGGACCTTCAGCAATGCCGAGCTGGCGGGCGAATATTCCAGCGTAGAGGCCCTGCTGGCACACGAGGACGTGCGCCGCTTCGTGGCCTGGGTGCGGGGGCAGCCCGCGAGCAAGGCGGTGCGCGTGCGGTAGCCCGGAGGCTGTCGCGGCCTAGACTGCCCGCATGTCCACCCCCGTGCCCCTCGCCTCCCCAGAGTCGCCGCCCGCCCTGCGCCTCGTGACGCTGGGCGTACCGCTGCTGCTGGCGGGAGCTGCCTTCCTGCCCGACGAGGGCCGCTCCCCGCCTCACCCCGAACTCCTCGCCGTGGCCCTGCTGACGGGTCTGGGCTTCTGGCTGGCTCCGCGCCGATTGAGGTACGAGTTGACCGGCGATGGCGTCGTTATCCAGACCCTGCTGAGCCGCACGGTCCTGCCCTATGCCGGGTTGCGGGCGCGGCGCTCGGCGGGACGGTTGGGGCTGCGGACCTTCGGCACCGGGCTGCCGGGCTACCTCACCGGGAACTTCACCTTCGGGCCGGACCCGGCGGCGCGGAACGTGCGGGCGGCGGCGACCCGCACGGGCGGCGGGGTGCTGCTGGAATCGGGCGGGCAGGTCTACTTCCTGACACCCGCGGACCCCGGCGGCTTCCTGGCAGCCCTGGCCCGGCGCGGGTCACGGGTGGAGGAATGAGCCTCGTCCTGCTGCCCGATCTGGGCGACCTGTTGCGGATGCACCCCCAGCTCAACGCGGGCACGCTGGCAGAGGCGCTGCGTTGTCTGGGCCTGCGCGAGGTCCTGTGGGCCAGCGGCCCCGACCCCGACCACCCCCTGCGCGACGCGCTGCCCGCCGCCGGATTCGGGCTGGAGGACCTGCCCCTCTCCGACCCCGCCCCGGCCGCCGCCGAGCACGAGCAGCTCGTGGGCTTCCTCAACCAGTACCCCCAGGGTCGCGAACGCTTGCGGGCGGCAGGCCGCGCCGAGGCCGAGTTCACGGCCGTGCTGACCGCGCCGCTGACGTTGCCGGGGGTGCTGGCACCGGAGATGGAGGAGGCCGTCACCCGCTACCACGCCGCCGTCCGTGACGCACTGGGCGAGGGACCGGGCACCCGCTGGCGCGAGCGGCGGCTGGGGGAGGTGGCACAGGGTCTGGCGGGCCGCTCCGGGGCCGTCCTGGCGCCCTTGGACGACCTCTTCGCGCTGCGGGACCGGGTGCCGGGGGCCGCCCTGCCCGACCTCACCGGCTTCGCGCCCGGCGAAACGTCGCGGCGGCGGGCGCTGGCTGACCGCGCCTGGCAACTGCGCGAGGAGGACGATCTGGAGGCCCTGCTCTCGGCCCTCGACCGCGAGGAAGGCGACGCGGTGACGCCGGAAGCCGAGCTGCTCGCGGCGGGCGCGGGGCTGTGCCTCGCGGTGGGGGACCTGGACGCGGCCCGCACCCGGCTGGAGCGGGCCGCGCACGCCCTGCGCGGGGACGAACCCCGCAGCCTGCCGGGGCTGGTGCTCGCCCGGCTGGGGCAGGTCCGCGACGCCCAGGGTGACCGCGAGCTGGCCGAGCGCACCTACCGCGCGGTGCTCGCCCTGAGCTACGCGCCCGCCGTGGCCCGCGAGACGGCGGGCGCGGGGCTGCAAGACCCCTTCCGCATCGAGGTGTAGCTCAAGCGGGGAGGCCGGGAGGGGCGCGTGTTCGCCCTCCCGGCCTCCCCCTCCCCACGTCGGGTTACGCCCGCTTGCGCCGCCGCAGGCGCTCCATGGCCGATTCCAGGCTCAGGCGCATGCGCTCCAGGGCCTGCGCGAGGTCGCCGATCTCGTCGTTGCGGTCGGCCCGCACCGGCTGGGCGAGGTCGCCCATGCTGATGGCTTCGGCGGACTTCACGAGGCGCTCGATGGGTTGCACGATCCGGCGGGTGGCCCGCAGGGTCAGCAGGGCGGCGGCCAGCGCAGCGAGCAGCGAGATCCCCAGCACCAGCAGCAAGGTGGTCCGCAGGCGCCGGGTCGCGTCGGTGCTGTCCACACCCACCGCGATGCGGTAGAGCAGGTCGCCCGAACGCTCGGAGGCGTCCACCGGGGTGCGGACCCCGTCACGGCCCTCGACCACACCCAGACGGCTCACGATGAAGGTCTCGTTGCCGCCGCGCTGGTTCTCCTCGTTCTCGGCCAGGGCACGCAGCTCGCGGGCCTGGGCCGACTCGCCCGCGCCGACCTCCTCGAGTTGCGCGAGCTGCTCGCGGTAGGCGTCGGCCGGGGTGCCCCGGTTCACGAAGGTGCCCGTCTGGGGGTTGGCCTTGATGAAGTCGGCGACCTGACCCTGCAGCGCCCCGTCCAGCCCCGGATTCTGGCTGCGGAAGTAGACCGTACCGTCGGGCAGTTCCACCTCCACGAAGCCCACCGCCGAGCGCTTGAGGAGGGCGTCGAGCTGGGCATTCACCGTCTCCTGGTCGCGGGTGTCGAGGCTGGTGCCCACCGCGACCGCGACCGCCTCGGCGTTCTGGCGAATCAGGCGCTGCTGCGCGTTCGGGAGCAGCACGGCCAGCGAGAGCAGCGAGAGGCCCGCCGCCACGCCCAGCGGCGCGACCGACGCCACGATGAGCTGCTGCGCGAGGCTGCGCCGCCGTCCCGCCGGGGCCGCGCTGCCCTCGGCCGCCACGGCGCTCAGGAAGCGGTCGGCGTCCGCCCCGGTCCCCGCCGCTGCCGCCTCGGGGGCCGGAGCCGCCGGAGCGCCGCTCAACGTGAGCGCCCCGGTGAAGTCCGACCACGAGTCGTCTCCGGCAGGCACGGGAGCCGCGTCCGGCCCGGTCACGCGGGGGGCGGGCGGGTCGGGCGAGAAGACGGTCGTGCTGCCTCCCAGCCCGCCCAGGCCTCCCAGCACCCCAGCCCCAGCCAGCCCGGCCGTCGCCAGCACCGGCTCGCGGGTGGCTTCGGCGCCGACCGGCACCGGCATGGCGAAGGGATCGGCGTCGAGGCCCGGAATACCACCCAGTCCGCCAAAGGGGTCGGCACCGCCCAGCGGCGCGGCGGGGGCGAGTTCCACGTCGTCTGCCGCGCCGGCGCGGGGACCGGGAGTCAGCGGCGCGGCGCCGCCCCCCTCGAAAGGACTCACGTCCAGCCGCGTCTCGTCGCGCACCTCCTCGAGGGCGACGGCGGCGCCGACCTCCTCGAAGACGCGCAGCAGCAGCTCGGCGCGGGGGCGCCCGCTGGGCTTCATCAGGCGGCCCGAGCGCCGCGAGGCCAGCCGGGCGGCCTGCTCGGGCGAGAGGCCGAAGCGCGAGACGAGCTGCGCTTCGAGTTCGGGGCGCACCCCGTCGGGAACAGGCTGGCGAATCACGACCGTGTACTTCATGGGAGTTCCTTCCGGGCCACGCGCCGAGCGGGCCAGCAGTCAGTGGGCAGGGGAGTGGGGGAGGTGGGAAGGGTCACGCGAGGTCCCGCGCCCGCAGGTGGCGCACGAAGACCGGCACCTGCGCCTCGCCGAGTTGCTGGGCGAGGGCCGAGAGCAGGGCGCTGAGGGTAGGACTGTCCCCCAGTTCGTCCAGCACGTCGTCCACCACGAATTCGCCCATCGGCCCGACGGCCGCGATCACGCAGGCGGTCACGGCGCCCAGCACCTCGTCGGTGACGGGCTGGGTGCGCTGCGCCGCCCGGCGGACCCAGGCGTCAGCCTGCGTCACGGCCGCTCCCACGTCGGGTGCGTTCACGCGGGCCAGGGCGGCGACCTCGGCCGCCGTGCGGACCCCGTCGATGTGGTGCAGCACCCGCCACAGCACGAAGGGCAGCGGCAGCTCGTCGCGCAGGCCTGCGGGCCAGGTGGGCACCCCCGCCGGGGCGCCGCCCGCCAGCGACGCGGCGGTCACGCGGCCCCCAGCCCGGCGGCCCGCCACTCGGGCCGGTCCGGCAGGGTGCCCAGCGGCAGGTCATCCAGCGGCTGCCCCAGCCGCGCGAGGCTGGCGCGGAAGGCGGCGAGCAGGGCCGGGTGCAGTTCCTGGGCAGGCACGCCGGGGTCCACCGTCAGGCGCCCGCCCTGCACGGTGACCTCCCGCGCGAAGGGGTCGAGGCAGGCGTGCTCGGCCGCCAGCCGCACGCACACGGTGCGCCACGCCTCGTCCAGCGGCGCGTGGCGGTGCGTGGTCTCGAGGAGGTCTTGCCAGAAGGCCAGCAGCTCGGTGTCGGAGGGGGCCTGCGCCGCCTCGCCCAGCAGCTCGCACGCGGCGCCCGGCTCCGGCAACGTTCCGCCCAGAAGCTGCCCGCCCTGCCAGTAGCTGCACGCCCCGTCCGCGAGCAGCACGCCGGAAAAGCGGCTCCCCTCCAGCCGCGCCCGGCCCACGGGCCAGCCTTCTTCCAGCGGCTGCGGGGTGCGGGTGCGGGCGGCCCAGAGGGTTTCGGCGACGGCCGGGGGCAGCGGCGTCAGGCTAACCTGGGCGCGGGGCAGTCCGGCCATCGCCTGCGGCCAGCCCACCTCGCCCCCGGCGGTGAACCCGCCGCGCAGCGCCCCGCCGACCCACACGAAGCGTGCCCAGTGCGGCCCCTGCTGCGCGTCGAACACGGCGCTCAGGCCCTGGCCCTGGCGGGTCAGCAGATCGCTCGTGACCTCGGTCCAGGGGTAGTGGTCGGTGTGCAGGCCGCGGTACACGGCGGGTTCAGGCGGAAGGGGGAGCCGGGGCTGGGGCATGGGGAGTCACCTCGGAGACGCGGGAACGGCACGTGGAACATCACGCTTGTGGCCCATCACACCGCACGCCCTCTTACCGTTCGCTTACATCCCCCTCATCCGCCGGGCAGGGCAAACCCGCCCGGCAGTGCGGCCGGGCGGGCAGGCAGGGTGGAGTTTACCCGAGTTCGTTCAGCAGTTCCTGGACGCGTCCGCGCAGGTCGCCGCGCTCCTGGGGGGCGCCGAGCTGGTGCAGGCCGCCGTGGTAGGCGTCGGGGTCCCCGAACAGGCGCGAGAGCAGTTCGAACTCGCGCTGGCTGCGCAGAGAGGCGTCGTCGCGGAAAAGGGTCACGTACTGGTCCTGAAAGGCCCACTCGTTCAGTTCGCCGTTCAGGAAGGCGCGCATCAGGCGGCGGTAGGGCTCCACGTTGTCGTCGGTCGCCACCGTGCCGGTGCCCTCGCGGGCGGGCACCTGCTGGCTAAACACGGGTCCCAGAGCCTCCGGGGTGATGTCCCAGTTGTTCACCTCGAACTGAGGCTGGCCCTCCCGGAACAGGATGAACTGCGGGCTGTGGTGCGTGATGCCGGTCAGTTCGGCCACGTGGTTGCTCGCCGGGCGCCAGTCCACCACCCGGATAAAGCCCACCGGCAGCTCGTGGCGCTGGAGGAAGGTTTCCAGGACCCCAAAGCCCTGCATCGTCTTGTGGCAGGTTCCGGCCTTGAACACGGCGGCCAGCGGGTACTCCCGCAGGAACTGGTCCACCTCTTCGGGCGTCGTCAGGGGCACAAGCACCTGGGTCTGTTCGGTCGCGTTCCCGGTCATGGTTACAGCATACCCGCTGCTTTGAAAAACGAAGTGACCCGGTCCACAAGCGGCGGGGAAGGTAGGCTGGGGCATGGACGGGGCCACCGAGTTCGTCAGCTTCACGGTCGGGAACGTGAGCCTCAGCGGCTTCGTGACGCCGGACGAACTCGCCCGCATCGAGTCGGGCGAGGTGGTGGACGTGCTCCTGCGTGGGGTCATCGCGGTCCACGGCGACGTGGGCGAGGACGTGCCATTGGGGGACGTGGCCTGCACCTTTATCGGCGGCGAGCTGTCGCCTTTCGCTCCACCGCGCGGGGGGTGACGCTCAATTCAGCGCCCACACTCCGGCTTTGAGGTGGGCCGCGCCGGGATAGTCCTCGCCCGCGCCCAGCCGGGTGAGGAGCTGGCCCCGCCGCTCGGCCTCCGTCAGCCCGGCTGCAACCATTCGCTCGAAAGCCGCGCCGCTTAACCCCGCGTGGTTCGTCACGGCGAGCACCCGGCCCCCCGGCGCGGTCACTTCCGCCGCCAGCGCCGCCAGCCGCGCGTAGTCGCGCTCGGCCCGCCATATCCCCGTTTTCCCCCGCGCGAAGGAGGGCGGGTCGAGCACCACGAGGTCGAAGCGGTCGCCCCGCTTGCGCAACCTGCCGAGCCACTCGAACACGTCCCCATACAGGAAGTCCGCGTCGGGAGCCGGAAGGCCGCTCAGCGCGTAATTCTCCTGTCCCCAGACCAGCACCTTCCGCGAGAGGTCCACGTTCTTGACGACCCCCGCCCCGCCTAGCGCCGCGCTGAGGCCGAAGCCGCAGGTGTAGGCGAAGGTGTTCAGCACCCGCCCGCCCTCCGGCGCGTGCGCCCGTACCCAGGCCCGCAGCGGCCGGGCGTCCGTGAACAGGCCGATGCTGAGGTCGCCGCCCGGCCGGATCAGGAAGGGCACCCCCGCCTCCAGCGCGGTCACCTCGGGCCGCGCCTCGCCCCAGACCGGCTCAGGGGGCGTGAGCCATTCGCGGGCCACGTTCGCCGCGTGCCGGGCCTCGGCCGGGCGGCGTTTGAGGTACACCCCCGCCACACCGGGCAGGGCACCGCACGCCGCCGCCAGCCTCGCCTCCTCCCCCGACGACAGGTCCGCGTACAGGCTCAGCACCGCCGCGTCCCCCGCGAGGTCCAGCGCGAAGAGGCCCCCCGTCTCGGTGGTGTGCGCCGCCCGGTACACGGTCGTGCCCCCCGCGGGCAGATGGGCACGGCGGGCGAGGAGGGCCGGGAGGTCGGGGGGCTTCACCCGGCAAGTGTAGGGGGTGAGTGGAAAGCGAAGAGTGGGCAGTAGTGAGTGGAACAAGAAAGTGGGAGCCGAGGCATTTGCTCTGGCTCCCATTCCCGACTCCCGACTTCCCGCCCTACGGCCTGCCCCCCAGAATCCACCACACCAATGCGGTCGCCACCGCTGTAATCACCCAGAAGCGGGTGGTGACGTGCGTTTCGGGCCAGCCACTCAGCTCGAAGTGATGCTGAATCGGGCTCATCTTGAAGACGCGCTTGCCCCGCGTCTTGAACGAGATCACCTGAATCGCCACGCTCAGCACGGCGACCACCGGGATAATCGCCGCCAGCGGCAGCAGCCACACGTCGGCGTACAGCACGTAAGCCCCCGCCGCGACCGCCCCGATCGCGTGGCTGCCCATGTCGCCCATAAAGACCCGTGCCGGGTGCGCGTTGAACCACAGGAAGCCCAGCAGCACGGCCACCATCAGCGCCGAGACGGGCGACACCGCCAGCAGCGGCAGCAGCACGATCATGGCGACTCCTGCCAGCAGCCCGTCGAGCCCGTCCGTGAAGTTGAAGGCGTTGACCGCGCCCACCATCACCAGTGTCAGCAGGATCACGTCGAGGACCGGCCCCAGGCTGGGCAAGACCTCGTGCGAGGCGAGCGGCGCGGCGAAAAAGGCGAAGACCAGCCCCACCAGAAATTGCAGCGGGAACTTCTCGCGGGCCAGCAGTTCCTTCTTGCCCTTGCCGCGCATCCGCGAGACGATCTTGAGCAGGTCGTCAATCCCGCCGATCACGCCCATCGCCAGCGCCGCGAGCATGATCAGCAGCTCGCGCTCGCCGCCCGCGTTCCCGGTCAGGTACAGCGGGAAGAACACCAGCGCGAGCGCCAGCACGAAAGCCACGCCGCCCGCCGTGGGCGTTCCCTCCTTTTTCAGGTGTGTCTGCGGCCCGTCCGCCCGGATGGGCTGGCCCCAGCCCCGCGCCCGACTGACGCGGATAAAGAGGCCCACAAGAAACCACGAGAGAAGAGCCGCCACGACCATCATGGGCGGCTCCAGCGGAGGGCAGGGGACAGGCAGGGGCGCAGCATCTCAACCGGGGAGGGTAGCACGGAGGGGAGTGCTTTCCGGCAGTCAGAGAACAAGGGCCGGGCCCTCGCAGGCATCCGGCCCCCATCCCCCGCAGCCCTACAGCCGCGCGATCACCGCGTCCGTGAACTCCTTCGTTCCGGCGGTGCCGCCGAGGTCACGGGTGCGCGGCCCCTCAGTGAGCACCGTGTTCACGGCCTCGTCAATGCGGCGGGCCACGTCGTGCGCCCCGATGTGGTCGAGCATCAGCACCGACGCCAGCATGGTCGCCGTGGGGTTGGAGATGCCCTGCCCGGCAATGTCTGGCGCCGAGCCGTGCACGCTCTCGAAGATGCCGAACTGATCGCCGACGTTCCCGCTCGCGGCGATGCCCAGCCCGCCCACCAGCCCGGCGGCGAGGTCGGAGAGGATGTCCCCGAACATGTTCGTCATGACCATCACATCGAACTGCGAGGGATTGCGCACGAGCTGCATCGCCGCGTTGTCCACGATCATGGTGTTCGTGGTCAGGCCCTGGACGCCCTGCGCCTGCTCCAGCACGCTGTCCATAAAGAGGCCCTGGGTGACGGGCAGCACGTTGGCCTTGTGGACCACCGTGAGCTTCTTGCGGCGCTTCAGCGCGAGGTCGGCGGCGAACTTGCCGATGCGGTCGCTGGCGTCCTTGGTGATCACGGTGTCGGCGATCGCGGTGTCGCCGTAGCGCCGCTCCTGCTCGACATACAGGCCCTGGGTGTTCTCGCGCACGATCACGAGGTCCACGTTCTCGTAGGCGCCGGGCACCGGGCGGGTGCGGGTGGGGCGCACGTTGGCGTACAGGTTGTACTTGCGCCGCAGGTGGCGAATCGCGCCGAAGAACCCGTCGGGCTTCTCGCCGCTGGGGCTGGTCGCCGCGCCGAAAAGGGTCGCGTCGGTATTCTCCACGGCCTCGTAGGTGGCTTGCGGCACGCTGGTGCCATGGTCGAGAAAGTACTCGTAGCCCGCCTCGGCGGTCACGTACTCGGCGTCGAGGCCAGCGGCTTCCAGCACGCGGCGGGCGGCGGGGATGACTTCGTGGCCGATGCCGTCTCCCTCAATCAAACAGATGCGGTACTTCGCCATAACCCCGCCAGTGTAAGCGGTGCCTGTGCCCGGCGTTACGTTGCGGTCTCCCGCAGCACGTCACCCGCAACGTGACGCGCGAGCAGCGGCCCCAGCAAAAAGCCCTTGCTGCTCAGCCCGGAGAGCCGCCACACGCCGTCTGGCTGCCGTCCGGCCACCAGCCCGGAGAGGCGGATGCCGCTCCAGCGTCCGGTCACCCGCACGCCGCGCAGGTCAGCCAGCGCGTCCCCCCGGTTCAGCAGCCAGCGCAGTGAAGCGGCGGGGAGGGTCGGCTCCTGCCAGGTCGGCGTCGGGACCTCGAACGTCGCCCCCAGAACGCCCGTTCCCCCGGCCCTCGGTGCAAGGTACGCCCCGAAGCTCACCGGGAGGGCCGTGGCCGGGCGGTCCAGCGTGAGCAGCGTGCCTGCCCGGTGGGTGCCCGCTTCGCTCGCCCAGCCCGACCCCACCGCGCCGCCGCACCAGACCAGCGCGTCGCCCTGGAGCCGGGGACCTTCCTCCAGTGTGATCGAGTGGGCGTCCCAGGCGACCGCCCGACCCCGCACGACCTCCGCCCCGCTCACGTCCAGCAGCCCCGCGCAGAAGGCCGCGCCGTCCAGCCAGCCCCCTGCCGGGATCAGCAGGGCGTGCGGCCAGCCTGGGGAGAGGGACGCAGGAAAGTCCCCCGGCGTCAGCCAGCGGTGGGGGAGGGCCGGGGGGAGGTTCCGCGCGAACTTGGCCCGCGTGCGCTCGTCGGGCACCGGGCGCAGCACGCCCTCCTGACCGTGGGGAATGGACCAGCCCGCCGCCTCCAACTCGCGCACCAGTGCCCAGGTCAGCGCGAGGCCCTCTAATGCCCGCCCGTCCACCTGTCCCGACTGCCCGCGCACCGGGTTGAGCAGGGCGGAAGGCACGTGGCTCGCCGCGTGAATCCCAGCGTCCACCACCGTCACCTGCGCCCCCCCCTGCGCCGCGAAGTACGCCACCGCCGCGCCCGCGACGCCGCCGCCCACGACGAGCACCCTCACCGCCGCACCGCCCGCAGATGCTCGCGCTTGCCGGGGGGACCGGGGCGGCGCTCGACCTCCAGACCCGCTGCCGCCAGCGCCCGGCGCACGTGTCCGGCGGCGCTGTAGGTCGTCAGCACGCCCCCCGGCGCCAGGGCCGAGGCCAGCCGCCCCACCACCTCGGGCGTCCAGACTTCCGGGTTGCGGGCGGGCGAGAAGCCGTCGAGGTAGAGGGCGGTGGCCCAGTCCTGGGGGAGCGGCGCGGTGCGGATGTCCTCGAACCGGACGGTGAGGGAGACGCCGGGCACCCGAACGGTCAGAGGGTCCGGTCCGCCCCACCCCGCCAGCACCCCCTCCCACGCGGGATCGTCGGCCCCCTCGCTGCCCTCGGCCACCTCCCGCAGCACGGCCACGGGCGCGGGGTCGAACTCGTAGGCCACGTACTCCAGCGGGACGCCGCGCCGCGCACATTCCGCTAGCGTCGCTCGGAAGTTGACGCCCAGCCCGAAGCCCACCTCCAGCACGCGGGGGCAGGGGTGTTCGTGGGTGCCGCTCCCCTCCACGAAGACATGCCGGGCCTGCGCCGCTGCCCCGTGCCGAGAGCCGTAGGCCTCGCCGTAGCGGGCGCTCAGGGCGGTGCGTGAGCCGTCGGGGGTCAGCAGGATGGGTCCGGCAGGAGAAGGGTCGGCGTCGGTCATCGGCCCGCAGGATAGGGCCTGCCCCCACGACAAGCCGCCCCCGGTAGGGTCCGGCGGGCGGCAAGGGAGGGGCGGCTCAGCGGGTGGGGTCGGGGTCGAGCGGAGTGGGCATTGTCCGCTCGCGCACCAGCCCCTGCGGGTCCTCCACGGCGAGTTCCTCGCGGCGCAGGGTGATCTCTTGGGTCTGGGTGTACACGCGGGCTTCCTTGGCGATGGTCACGTCGCTGAAGGGATAGACCTGCTTTTCGATCAGCGCCCGTTCCTCGTACAGCGGGACCTCGTAGACGCGGCCCACCTCCAACTCTTCGCCGTTGAGGGTCGCCTGCCCGCCGGTATTCTCGCGCACGGTGATTTCGAGGTGTTCGCGGCGCAGGGTGATGGGCACATTTTCCTGACGCTCGGTGACCACGCGGCGGATGGTAACGGCACCGACCGTCTCGGGCACGACCTCCACGAGGGCACGTTCCTCGTGCAGGCGCAGGCGCTCGATCAGCTCACGGCGCTCATCCTGCTCGCGCAGGGCCGCGTCGGTGGGGCGGTCGTGGTCGGGTCTGTGGTCGTCCATGGGGGTCCTTTCCAGTGGGGGAACCAAGAAGAAGGCGGGGTTGCCCCCGCCTCCGCCCCCGCACCTGAGTGGCGGAGGGTCGTGCCTGATCAGCGGCGACCGTTGTTGCGGTCGGTGTCCGTCATGGTGGTGCTGGTGGTGGTGTCGCCGTCTTGCAGGCGCACTTCGCCCGTCTTGTTGACGTCGAGCACTTCGCGGCCCACGGTCTCGGTCACGGTCTGGGTGTCGGTCACGGTGCGCTTGCCGATCTCGACTTCCTCGACCACGTAGGCCTGCTTGCCAACATTGGCCCGCTCGGCTTCGAGGTCCACGCGCACCGTCTCGCTCGCCGCGCCCAGCACCGCGCCCTCGACCGGGCGGGCTTCGGTCACGGGGTGACGCTCAATGACGACTTCCTCGCGCTGGAGGCCCACGTTGACCTGCTCCTGACGGGTTTCGACGTGCTTGCCGATCTCGACGGCCCCGGCGCGGAAGCGCTCCTTGTTGACGACCAGGCGCTCTTCCAGAAGCTGGAGGCGGTCCGGCGTGCGGTAGGCCCGCTCGCGGTAGGCGGTCTCGTCGGTGTCGGCTGCCCGCAGGACGCGCTCGTTCGTCTGCTGGAAGCTGGTATCGGTGTAGGTCTGGTCGTAGCGGTACTCTTCGAGGTCGCGGACCTGGTCCTTGGTCAGGTTGTCGAAGTACACGCCGCTGTCGTCGAAGCGGGCGTCACCGACCGGCACGACGACTTCCTTCGAGGAGAACCAGCCGCCCACGTCCAGGATCAGGTAGCGGATGCGGCCGCTGCTGGGGTCCACCAGCGCGTCGCGCACGGTGCCGATCTTCTCACCGTTGTATCCGTAGGCGGTGTTGCCGCTGGGGTTGTAGACGCCCGCGTTGTCGTACATGTTGTCGCGGCTCAGGTCGGACAGGCGCATCAGGTTCATCTGGGTCATGTGTTGCCTCCGTGCATGGAATGGTGGTGCTCTTGCGTGCAGAGCGAGGCGCTCGCCCTTACGCGTAGCAGTTTCGCCGCCGCCCTCCCCATCTGGCTGAGGTCTCCCTAAAGCCGCTCCTGGGCAGACCTTGAGCAGAACGTTATGTTCGTCACGCTGCGGGTGTATGCTCGGCCCACACAAGCTTGACGAGGCTGCGGTGGCCGTTCGCCCGCCTGTTCGTGCGCTCCTTCTGCCTGCCAGAACGCGCCCCAGAACAAAGGTCAGGTGGTTTGTCCGTGCAAGACGGGAGACAGGACATGCCGGTCCGTGTGGTGAGCCTGGTGGGCCACAGCGGATCGGGCAAGACGACGCTTTCCGAAGCCCTGCTGGTGCGCAGTGGGGCTTTGCCGCGTGCGGGCCGGGTGGAGGACGGCACGACCCAGAGTGACCACACCGACGCCGAAAAGGCCCACGGCTTTTCCATCACGACCGGGGTGCTGCGCCTGACCCACGCGGGCACCGACCTGACGCTGCTGGACACGCCGGGTTACGCCGACTTCGTGCGCGAGATTCGGGGAGCGATCCGCGCCGCCGACTCCGCGCTGGTGCTGGTGAGTGCGGTGAGCGGCGTGGAGGTCGGCACCGAGCGGGTGTGGGCCACCGCCGACCGCTTCGCCATGCCCCGGATCGTGCTGATGTCCAAGATGGACCGCGAGCGGGCGAACTTCTCGGCGGTGCTGGCCGACATCCGCGCGACCCTGAAGGGGAACGTGGCGGCGGCCTTCCTCCCCGTTGGTGAGGGACCCGACTTCCGGGGCGTGGTGGACGTGCTGGGCACCGACCCGAGCCACCCCGACCTCCCCGCCGAGGTCCGCAGCGCCCTCCCCGAAGCCCGCGAAGCGCTGATCGAAGCCATCGCGGACACCGATGACGAGTTGATGACCCGCTACCTCGAAGGCGAGGAGCTGTCCGCAGAGGAACTGCGCTCGGCCTTCTTGCGGGCGGTCCATGCCGGGACCCTCTTTCCGGTGCTGCCCGTCTCGGCAGCGACGGGGGGCGGGCTGGACGAGCTGCTGGACCTGATGGTGCGCGGCCTGCGCAGTGCCCAGGAACGTGGCGTGCTGACCGGGGTGGACGGCCAGACGACCCGCGAGCCGACGCCGGACGCCCCCTTCAGTGCCCGCGTGTGGCGGGTCAGCGTGGACCCCTTCGTGGGCAAGCTCGCGCATATCCGGGTGTGGAGCGGCACGCTGCGCCCCGGCGACACCCTGCGCAACACCACGCGCGGCGCCGAGGTGAAGCCTGCCCACCTGTACGTGATGAGCGGCCACGACCTCACCGAGGTGCCCGAGCTGCGGGCCGGGATGCTCGGCGTGCTCACCAAGCTGCCCGAGTTGCACACTGGGGACACGCTGGCCGACCCCGCCCAGCCCATCGAATATGACCCGCTGCTGCTCCCCGACCCGGCGCACACGGTCGCCCTCTCTCCGCGTACCCGGCAGGACGAGGACCGTCTCGGCGCGGCGATGGCCCGGCTGCTCGACGAGGACCCCACCCTGCGCTTCTCGCGCGAGGAGCAGACGGGCGAACTGCTGCTCTCGGGCATGGGCGACATGCACACGACCATCGCGGTGGAACGCCTCGCCGCGCTGGGCGTCAACGTGGACACCCATCTGCCGCAGATTCCCTACCGGGAGACCATCCGGGCCTCCGCGCAGGCGCAGGGCAAGCACAAGAAGCAGTCGGGCGGCCACGGGCAGTACGGCGACTGCCACCTGCGCCTCTCGCCGGGACCGGGCTTTGCCTTCCGCTCGGAGGTCGTGGGTGGCGCGATTCCCGGCAAGTACCTGCCCAGCATCGAGAAGGGCGTGGCCGACGCGATGGAGAAGGGGCCGCTGGCGGGCTACCCCATGCAGGACGTGCAGGTGGCCGTGACCCACGGTTCCTATCACGACGTGGATTCCAGCGACCTCGCTTTTCGCACGGCCGGGGCGCTGGCCTTCCGCAACGCGGTGGAGGGAGCGCGGCCCACCCTCCTCGAACCCGTGCTGCTGCTGCGGGTGCGGGCTCCGGCGCAATTTACCGGGGACCTCGTGGGCGACCTCCAGACCCGCCGCGCCCGTGTGCAGGGCATGGAGCCCGAAGGCACCGTCATCACGATCACGGCAGTCGTGCCCCAGGCCGAACTCCAGACCTACAGCGCCGACCTGCGCTCCCTGACCGGGGACCGGGGGGCCTTCAGCGTCAAGCCCCAGGGCTATCAGGACGTGCCTGAGCACTTGGCGAAGAAGATCGTGGAGGCGCGGAAGACGGCGGCCGGGTAGGGGGAGGGGAGGCCGGAAAGGAACCTGCCACCGCGCACCGCGCCCGGCCTCCCGCGTACCATTCTCTCCATGACCGTCGCCCCTCCCCGCGTCCTGGCCGACCTCCGCTCCGATACCGTCACCACGCCCACCCCCGAGATGCGGGAGGCGATGGCGCAGGCCCCGGTGGGCGACGACGTGTACGGCGAGGACCCCACCGTCAACGCGCTTCAGAGCGAACTCGCCCGCCTCGCCGGATTCGAGGCGGGCCTCTTCATGCCCTCGGGCACGATGACCAATCAGGTCGCCATCGCCCTGCACACCCGCCGGGGCGAGGAAGTGATCTGCGCGGAGGGCTCGCACATCTACGAGTGGGAACTCGGCATGATGGCGACCTTCTCAGGGGTCGTGCCCCGCTTCGTGCCCGCGCCGCTGGGCGTACCCGACCCGGAGGCGGTGCGCCTCGCCGTGCGCCACAGCGTCCACCAGTCACCCACGGGGATGATCAGCCTGGAAAACACCCACAACAAGGCGGGCGGAACGGTGCTGCCGCTGGAGGTGCTGACTGCCATCCGGGGCGTGGCCGACGAGGAGGGGCTGCCCCTGCACCTCGACGGGGCGCGGGTCTTCAACGCGGCGGCGGCGCAAGATGTGCCCCTGGCCGAGATCACCCGCCACTTCGACACGGTGAGCATCTGCCTGAGCAAGGGGTTGGGTGCCCCGGTTGGCAGCGTGCTGCTGGGCAGCGCCGCCGCCATGAAGCAGGCCCACCGCTACCGCAAGATGATGGGCGGCGGCATGCGTCAGGCCGGGGTCCTCGCCGCCGCCGCGCTGGTCGCTGTGCGCGAGGGTCCTGCCCGCCTGAAGGAAGACCACCGCCGTACCCGCCGCCTCGCCGAAGCGCTGCTGGAGGCCGGGTACAGCGTGAATCTGGCCGCCGTGCAGACCAACATCATCTACGTGACCCTGCCCGACGCGGCGGCGCAGGTGGCCCGCTGGGCCGAGGCGGGGGTGCTGGCGAGTGCGCTGGGGCCGGACTCGGTGCGTTTCGTACTGCACCACCAGGTCGGGGACGAGGCGCTAGAGGAAGCGATCCGGGTGCTGACCGCCTGAGCCCGCCTGGGGTCAGAGGTCTCCGCCGAGCCGGGCGCGGCATACTGCCTCCCATGACCGCCCCGGACCGGCCCGTTTCCCCCAGCATCCCGCAGGCTCCGGGCATCCGCGCCGTGGACGGCAACCGCGCCGCCCTGACCCTCTTGATCGCGCAAAACGTCCTGTCGGCGGTGTTTATCGGTCTGGGGATGCCCTTGGGAACGGCGCTGCTGCTGTCTTTCGTAGGGAACGCGGCCCTGGCCCTGACCGTCTTTCGGCGGCCCATGCAGGCCCTCTTCCGCGACTCGCGCTGGCGTACGCCGCCGTCGTGGGGGCTGTCGCTGGCGGCTTTTGTGCTGGCGTTCCTGGCGTCTCGGGCCTTCGTGCTGGTGTACGTGACCCTTGTGCCGCAGTCGGCCGACGCCATTCCGCAGTTCGTGAGTCAGGGGCCGGACCTGTGGGTGCTGCTGCTCGCCGCCGGGTTGCTGATCCCCTTCGCGGAGGAGGTCGCCTTCCGGGGCCTGATGCTGCGTGGGCACGAACGGGCGGCGGGCTTCACGGTGGCGGCGGTCACGACCTCGCTCGCCTTCGGGGTCGCCCACGGCGTTCCGGCCAGCGTGGTCGGCATCATCCCGCTGGCCTACGCGCTGGCCCGCCTGACCCAGCACAGCGGCAGCCTGTGGAACGCGGTGATTGTCCACGCGCTGAACAACACATTGGCGGTGGCGCTGGGCAGTGTCCTGGCCGGTCGGCTCCCCGACAACACCGAGCAGGCGGGCGAACTGCTGAAAAATCCGGCGCTGGCGGTGCCCGTGGCGATTGGGGCGGCCCTCTTTGGCGTCGCGGTGCTGACGGTGCTGCACCTCTGGCTGACCCCCAGGGCCGATCCCCAGGAGCGGCAGGCGCCCGGCCCGTGGCTCAGCGCGGCGTATGTCGGCGTGGTGCTGTTCGGGGTGGTCGCGGCGGCCCTGACCCTGCCCGCCGTGCAGCAGACCCTGACCGATCTGCGCGGGGTGATGCGGTAGGCACGGCGCTGAACCGCTTGCGGGCTTTCGCCCGGCGGCTGAAGGCCGACCTGCTGGCCCTCAGCCTCGCCGCCCGTGACCCCCGCACCCCGTGGCTGGCCCGCGCCCTGGCCCTGCTCGTCCTGGCCTATGCGCTCAGCCCCATCGACCTGATTCCGGACTTCATCCCGGTACTGGGGCAGCTCGACGACCTGCTGCTCGTTCCCGCTGGGCTGTGGCTGGTGCTGCGCCTCGTGCCGCCCGCCGTGCTGGAAGACGCCCGTGCCGAGGCCGCCCGTCATCCCGCGCGGCTGGCCCGCTCCGGCTGGGGGCTGGTGCCCATGCTGGGGCTGTACGCCCTCGCGCTGTGGGGGCTGTGGCACCTGTGGGTCACCCGCTCCGGCTCGGGGGGCTAGAGTGCCCCCGATGGCCCGCCCGCGCCCCACGCCTGCCCCGCCCCCCACCGCGCCCCTCGCCGCCGAACTGCTGAGCGGCCCGGCGGCCTTTTTCGCGCGGTTGCGCCAGGTGCCGCCCCTGCCCTGGCGGTATGCGCTCCCGCCCGTGCTTGCGGCCCTGCTCGGCGGGGTGGTCTACGCCCTGCTGCTGCGCCCGGTCGTGGGGGCGACGGCCCAGGGTGCGGCGGCGTTCGCCTCTTACGCGGTCAACGTCTTCGGCACCTTCTTCCTGACGGTGGTGGGCGCGGCGCTGATGGCGGGGCTGGGCTGGCTGGGAGCCGGACGCGAGGGCCGTGCCCCGGAGGTCTACGGGGCAACCTTTGTGCTGCTGCCACCGCTGTATCTGGCGCTGTCGGTGCTGGTCCTCCTGTCGGGAACGGACTTGGGCCTGATCCGTGTGGACGGGGCCGCGCTTTCTCAGCGTGAGTTGCTGGAGGCGGTGATGCAGAGCAGCCTCGCCCGCGTGACCGTGCTCCTGCTGCTGCTCGCGCCCCTCGCGCAGTTCGCGCTGGCCTACCGGGGCTTCCTGACCCTGACGGGGGACCGCCGCCGGGCGCTCCTCGGCACGCTCCTTCCCCTCCTCCCCGTGCTGGCGGTGACGGCGTTGGGCCTGGCCCCGCTCTTGGCGGCCTGGTAAAGCGGCCAGCAGAAAGGGCCGGAGCCTCGGCCCCGACCCTCCCGAACCCCCGTTCAGCCGAAGATGCTTTTGCTGGGGTCCCAGAGGCGCCACAGCTCGTAAATCCCGATCAGCAGGTGCAGCACCAGCTTGGCGGCGATGCCGGTCAGTAGTCCCAGCAGGGTGCCCCAGGCGGCGCGAATGGCGTCGGGCGCGGGCTTTCGCACGATCAGGAGTTCCGCCGCCAACGCCCCGGCGAGCGGTCCCACGATCAGCCCGAAGGGAATGAAGATGCCCACCAGCCCGCCGACCAAGGCTCCCCACCCGGCCTGCTTGCTGCCCCCATACCGCCGCGCCCCCCACGCCGAGGCGAAGTTGTCGATCATGGAAATCAGGAACGTGATGACCGCGAAGGTGAGCAGAAAGGGCAGGTCCGGCCACACCTGAAACCCGTCGATGAAGGTGGCGGCGACCGTGCCCGCGAAGATGATCAGCGTGGCGGGCAGCGCGGGCACGAAGGTGCCGACCATGCCGACGACCCAGGCGACCAGAAAGACCAGAAAGGCGAGACTCATACGCTGGTGAGATACGCGGGGCGGGGGAAGGGAGTTCCGGGGCGGGTAAGCTGTCCCCATGACCACAACCCAGCCGCCCACCGACGAGCGCCGTCTCTCCTACCTGCCCGTCCCCGACGCCTCCGGGGTGCCCGAGGGCGTGAGCAAACTGTGGGCCAAGGCTGAGGCGAACATGGGCTTCGTGCCCAACGTGTTCCGCGCCCAGGCGGTCAACGGCGAGCAGTTCCTGGCGTGGTGGAACTACTTCAACCTGCTGCTGAACAAGGAGGGGTACCTGAGCAACGCCGAGCGCGAACTTGTCGCCGTGGTGGTGAGCAGTGTCAACCGCTGCCTGTACTGCGCCGTGTCGCACGGGGCGGCCCTGCGCCACTTTGACGGCGACCCCCAGAAGGCCGACGCGGTGGCGGTGAACTGGCGCCACGCCACCCTGACCGAGCGCGAGCGCGTGCTGTGCGAGTACGCCGAGAAGCTGACCCTGCGCCCCGCCGAGGTGACCGAAGCTGACCTCCAGCCCCTGCGTGGGGTGGGGCTGGACGATCACCAGATCATGGAACTCGTGCAGGTGATCGCCATGTTCAACATGACCAACCGCGTGAGCAGTGCGCTCGGCTTCCAGCCCAACGCCGAGTACTACGCGCAGAGCCGCTGAGGAGGTTTCCGCCATGACGAAGAACGAGAACGACCGCACGCCCCAGCCGCAGGACGAACAGCACGAGCAACTCTCCGAGTCCGCTCAGGACACGCCGCAGCCCTCCCCGGAGGACGAGGCGAGCGGCGACGGCAAGCATGGCCGTCCCAGCGACGATTCGGACCCCGGTCACAGCTAGCAGGCCGAAAGAGGAGGAGCGAAGGCCTGTGCCCCGCTCCTCCTTTCCGGTCGGGTGTCAGTAGCTGTAAAAGCCCCGCCCGCTCTTGCGCCCCAGCAGCCCGGCCTGCACCATCTTCCGCAGCAGCGGCGAGGGGCGGTACTTGTCGTCCCCCAGCCCCTGGTGCAGCACCTCCATGATGGCGAGGCAGGTGTCGAGGCCGATAAAGTCCGCCAGCGTCAGCGGCCCCATCGGGTGGTTCATGCCCAGCTTCATGATCTGGTCGATGGCTTCCGGCTCGGCCACGCCTTCCATCACGCACTGGATGGCCTCGTTCAGCATGGGCATCAGGATGCGGTTGGACACGAAGCCGGGGAAGTCGTTGCACTCCACGGGCGTCTTGCCCATCGCCCGCGCCGCTTCCGTGACCTTCTGCGCCGTCTCGTCGCTGGTGGAGTAGCCACGAATGACCTCCACCAGCGCCATCAGTGGAACCGGGTTCATGAAGTGCATCCCGATAAACCGCTCGGGCCGCCCGCTCGCCGTGGCGAGGCTGGTGATGGGGATGGAGGAGGTGTTGCTCGCCAGGATGCCGCCCGGCTTCACGATCTCGCCCAGTTGCCGGAAGAGTTGCGCCTTGATCGGCTCGTTCTCCACGATGGCTTCCACCACGAGGTCACAGTCGGCGAAGTCGCTCAGTTCGGTCGTGAATTTGATGCGGCCCAGCACCTCTTCCGGCGTGCCCGTCAGCCGCCCCTTCTCGTGCAGCTTGGCGAGGCTCTTTTCAATGACAGCCCGGCCCCGGTCCAGAAACTCCTGCTTCACGTCCTGCACGACCACGCTGAATCCACTCTGCGCGGCGACCTGCGCGATGCCGCCGCCCATCTGTCCTGCTCCGATGACTCCGAAATTCATGATGGTTCTCCCACATTGTCCGCATCCTTCACCGGGAAGCGGTCGAGAATAGCTTTGAGCCCTGCAATGGCCTCAAGTAGATGCGACTGGTCGATCTCAAAAAAGAAGAGGTGTTCCTGAGTCATGTTGTCGGGTGTTATTCCAATTTCGCCTGAGATGTGCCCGAGTTGGTTACCTCTTAAGCTGATACACAACTCCGGCTCAATGGGGTGAAGGTTGGCCTCTCCCTCGAGTACGTGATGAAGAGTCTCCAACTCGTTGCAAAAGCCGAGAAGTTCAACAGTCCTGAGAAATGGCCCATTCACGTGCACCCAAGACTGACCCGGCACATTCACTTCTGCCGTCACGACAAGCCAGTTCGCGTCCCAGTAGTCGGTTGCTTCGGGAAATTGGTACCGATGGACCCACAGACGCAACGGCCCCAACTTGAAGTCGGGTTGACCCATCGCGGCTCTCTGCCGTTTTCGCCCTTCGCTCATTCCACCAGCGGCACGCTGTCCAGCATCACCGCCCGCCCCCGCTTGACCGGCGTAAACGGCGTGTACGTGTACTCCGAGCACCCCTCCAGCACGAAGGGATCGTCTTTGAAGACTTCCTCCAACTGCTCCTGGCTCTCCGCCTGCGCGATAAGTACGCCGCCCGTGCCGTCCACCTTGCGGCCCGAGGTCAGGAAGAGGCCCGAGCGGTAGTGCTGGTCCAGCCACTCCCGGTGCCGGGGCGTGACGGCGGCGAGGTCGTCTCCGCTCTTGAGGTAACGGCTCTGAATCACCCACAGGGTCGGTGTGCTGCCTGGCGTCATGGGCGTCAGCTTACGAGAGCCGCTTGACGGACAGCGCGAGGCCGTTGCCGCCCCCCATGCACAGGGTCGCCACGCCCGTCTCCTTGTCCTGTTGCCGCAGCGCGTGCAGCAGCGTGACGAGGATGCGGGCGCCGCTCGCGCCGATGGGGTGGCCCAGTGCGACCGCGCCGCCATTCACGTTCACCCGCTCGGGGTCCAGCCCCAGTTCACGCTGTACGGCGAGGCTCTGGACGGAAAAAGCCTCGTTCAGCTCCCACAGGTCCACGTCGCCCACGGTCAGGCCGCTCTTTTCCAGCAGCTTCTTCGTGGCGGGCACGGGCGTCATCATCACCCACTCGGGGGCGAGGCCGCCCGTCGCGTAGGAGGTGATCTCAGCCATCGGCGTCAGCCCGTGCGCCTGCGCCGCTTCCTCGGACATGATCAGCAGGCTGGAGGCGCCGTCGTTCAGGCCGGGGGCGTTGCCCGCCGTGACGGTGCCGTCCTTCTTGAAGGCGGGCTTGAGGCGGCCCAGCGTCTCCGGGCTGGTGTCGGCGCGTGGCCCCTCGTCGGTGTCCACGACCACGTCGCCCTTGCGGCCCTTGACGGTCACGGGGGCGATCTCGTCGCGGAACCGTCCGGCCTCGGTCGCGGCGATCGCCTTCTGGTGGCTGCCCGTCGCATAGGCGTCCTGCGCCTCGCGCCCGATCTCGTACTTCTCGGCCACGCGCTCACCCGTCAGGCCCATGCCCTCGTCGTTGATGGAGCACCACAGGCCGTCGTGCGTGTTCGCATCCAGCACCTGCGCGTGCCCCAGGCGGTAGCCCTTGCGGGCACCAGGCAGCAGGTGCGGCGCGTTGCTCATGGACTCCATGCCGCCCGCCAGCATGACCGTCTGGTCGCCCGCGCGAATCGCCTGCGCCGCCAGAATCACGGCCTTGAGGCCCGAGCCGCAGACCTTGTTCACCGTCAGGGCGCCGACCTCGTGCGAGAGGCCCGCCTTGAGGCCCGCCTGCCGCGCCGGGTTCTGCCCGCTGCCCGCCTGCACGACCTGCCCCATGATGACTTCCTCTACCAATTCGGCGGGAATGCCGCTGCGGCGCAGGGTTTCGCGCAGGGTGATGGCCCCCAGCTCCACGGCGGTCACGTCCTGCAAGGCCCCCAGAAATTTGCCCGTCGGCGTGCGCGACGCCGAGACGATCACAGCTTTGGTCATACGGGAAGGATAGCGCGGGCAGGCTAACGGGCGTTAGGTTCGCTGCCCGGCAGCTCCAGCCATACCCGCCCCACGAAGGCTCCACGTTCCGCCGCTTTCTGCACACGCAACCGCTCCAAATCCCCCGGCGTCAGCCCGTGTCGGGCCGCCAGCGCGTGGAGCACCTCCAACACGTCCGCCAACTCCTCCGGGGTGCCGTCCGCCAGATATTCCCCGACCTCCTCGGTCAGCTTGGCCCGCAGCGCGGCCCCGAACTCGGCCTCGTCCAGCACGCGATAGCGGCTCGCCGGGAAGCGTTCGGGAATCCGGTCGCGGACCAGTTTGCCGATGGCGGCGCGGTCTACGGAGTCGTTCACGCCCGCATGCTAGCCTCGCCGCATGTTTGAGGCGCTCGGGAACAAGTTGCAGGACATCCTCGACCGGGTGGGCCGCGAGAGCAAGCTGACCGAGAAACAGGTCAAGGAGGCCATGCGCGAGATTCGCATGGCCCTGCTGGAAGCCGACGTGAACTTCACCGTCGCCAAGGACTTCGTGGCCCGCGTCACCGAGAAGGCGGTGGGGCAGGAGGTGCAGGGGTCGCTGACCGGCGGGCAGACGGTCGTCAAGCTCGTACACGACGAACTGATTCAGACCCTCGGCGGCGAAACCCACCAGCCCACCCTGAAAAACGAGGGCAACGTCTGGTTCATGGTCGGCCTCCAGGGGGCTGGGAAGACCACCAGCACGGGCAAGCTCGCCGCCTTCTACAAGGGCAAGGGCCGCCGCGTCCTGCTCGTCGCCGCCGACACCCAGCGCCCCGCTGCCCGCGACCAGCTTGAAGTGCTCGCCAATCAGGTGGGCGTGCCGGTGCTAAAAGTCGCCGACGGCGAGACGCCCCAGGAAACCAAGCGCCGCCTTGACGAGTACCTGAAGACCGACTTCCGTGACCTCGTGATCGTGGACACGGCGGGACGCCTCCAAATCGACGAGGCGCTGATGGACCAGCTTGCGAACCTTCAGACCGAACTCCGGCCCACCGAGACGCTGCTCGTCGTGGATGCGATGACCGGGCAGGAGGCGCTGAACGTCGCCCGCGTGTTCGACGAGCGGGTACACCTCTCCGGCCTGATCATCACCAAGATGGACGGCGACGCCCGTGGCGGGGCGGCCCTCAGCGCCCGCAGTGTGACGGGGAAGCCGATCTACTTTGCGGGGGTCAGTGAGAAGATCAGCGGCCTCGAACCCTTCTACCCCGACCGGGTGGCAGGCCGCATCCTGGGCATGGGCGACGTGCTGGGGCTGATCGAGCGGGCACAGCAAGCCGACCTCAAGGCGATGGAGGTCAAGAAGCCGGGCGACTTCGACCTCGAAGACCTGCTCTTGCAACTGCGTCAGATTCGCAAGATGGGGCCGCTGGGCGACCTCCTGAAGCTGATTCCGGGCATGAGCCGGGCGCTGCCGGAGGGCTTCAACGTCGACGAGAAGCAGATTCAGCGCATCGACGCGATGATCTCGTCCATGACGGTCAAGGAGCGGCGCAACCCCAAGATCATTGACGGGCGCCGCCGCAAGCGCATCGCGGCGGGCAGCGGCTCGACCGTGCAGGACATCAACCGCCTGCTGAAGATGCACGAGCAGATGAAGGAGATGATGAAGGTCTTGCAGCGCCTGAGCGGCCCCGGCGGCATGGGCAAGGGCATGAAGCCGCCCCGCATGCCCCCGATGCCGCCTGGCATGAAGCGCTGAGCCACGCGCCCCGCCCGGGCGCCCGGCGTTGACGTGGGTGGGGGGGCTGCCTATACTCAGGCCCGCTGCGAAACTTGCAGCCCCCGCCTCCCGCGCGGGACGTTAGCTCAATCGGTAGAGCAGCTGACTTTTAATCAGCGGGTTGTAGGTTCAAGTCCTACACGTCCCACCAAGAAAAAGCCCCGCCAAGCGCGGGGTTTTCTCGTTGCCCGTTCTGGCGGGCGTCAGCGGCCTTCCCGCGCGTCTTGCAGCACTTCGCCCGCCAGCGTCAGGGCCGCCGGGCCAAGGGGGCTGCGGGTCACGCCCAGCAGGGTGCCGAGCTTGTCGCGGCGGGGGCTGCTCAGGTAGCTCCAGCGCTCCAGGTCCGCGCGGTGCAGCCGGGCCGCCTCGTCGCGCAGCAGCCGCACGGCGCCGTCGTAGTAGCCCGACTGGAAAGCGGCGCGGGCACGCTTCTCGTGCTCGACCATGCCCAGGCCACGGGTGGCGAGCAGCACCCGGCGGGCTTCCTCCTCGCCACCGAAGCCGTAGAGGCTGTCGAGGTGGTAGACCGCTTTCGGGAAGCGCAGGCCCGCCGCCGCCCGCCACGCGTGGGGCAACCGCAGGGCGAATTCGGGCCAGCCGTGGATGTGGGTGAGCAGTGCGGGGTACAGCAGCTCCACCGCCACCGTCCGGGCCTCGGCCAGCGCGAGCAGTTGCTCCTGCACGCCGTGGCCGGGACCCGTCAGGGTGCGGCGTGCCGTGTCCAGCCGCTCGGCGGCGCGGCCCAGCAAGTCCTCGCGGTGCCCGGCGAGGCGCTCCTCGTTCAGGGTCCACAGGGTGCGCTGAATGCGGCCGTAATGCCCGGTGGGGTCGTACACCACCCGACTGGTCGCCAGCAGCGCGACCGGGGCTTCCTCGCGGGCCACGTCCCAGGTGCGCCACGCTTCCAGCTTCTCGTAGGGGTAGCGGTGAACGGTCACGCCCGCCCGCGTCTCGGACTGCGCTGAGAGCAGGCCGCGCTCGAAGGCGACCAGCGTGGGCTGGCTCCCGGCCCAGGCGTCGTCGGTACCGTAGCTGCCCGCCTGGGCGACCGCCCGGACCTTGCGGTCGGCGACCAGGCGGTCCTGAACTTTCTCGAGGTCCTGCAAACATGCCTCCAGGGCCAGCATAGCGGCGAGAACGGGGGATTCGGGTCAGAGCCGTCCCAGGAGCCGCGTCCGGTTCCTTAACCCCGGCGTCGGGGGGAGCTCAGGGGGCCGGGGGAAGGTCCAGCAGCAGCCGGGGCCGGAATTTCAAGCCGTCGGCGGCCACCAGGTGCGCCGGAATCCCCGCCCAGTGGCGCAGCGCCCGCTCGGGGGGGACGCCATGCAGGTGCCCGTACACGATCAGGTCGGGCCGCGCGGCCTCGATCACGTCGGTCAGCGGGTTGGGCGGGTAGGGTGGGCTGGCGGGGGGGTAGTGCAGCATCAGGATCAGCGTGTCACCGGGTTGCCGCAGCCGCGCCGCCGCCGCCGTGCTCAGGCGCAGGCGTTCGGCCTCGCGTTTCAGGAGCCGGTCGTCTTCGGCTCCCAGCGGCTCGTACCCCGGCGTGAGCCAGCCGCGCGTGCCGCACACGACCACCCGGCCCACCCGCAGGGCGTCGTTCTGCACCGCCAGCATTCCCGGCGGCAGGGCCGAGCGCAGCTTCGAGAGCCCCGGCCACCAGTAGTCGTGGTTGCCGCGCAGCAGCACCTTTGTTCCTGGCAACCCGGCCACCGGGGCGAGGTCGGTCAGGGCGTCGGGCAGCCGCATCGCCCACGAGAGGTCGCCCGGCAGCAGCACGAGGTCCCCTTCGCGCACCACCTCGCGCCACTGCGTGAAAATCGCCTCCGGGTGCCCCGCCCAGTTCGGCCCGAAGACCGTCATCGGCTTGGGCGTGACGGAAGCGAGGTGCAGGTCGGCGATGGCGTACACGCGCATGGGAGTAGGCTCACAGGGGGCGGAGGGGGAAACCAGACAGGGAAGAAGCCTCCCGCCAGAGGGGAGGCTTCTTCCACGTGGTCGGGGCGAGAGGATTCGAACCTCCGACCCCTTCGTCCCGAACGAAGTGCGCTACCAGGCTGCGCTACGCCCCGCCGAACCACGGCACCGAGGAGGGGGCAGGACAGAAGCCCGCTTTCGGTGCGCCCGGTAGTCTACGTGGGGGGCCAGGGGGTGTCAAGCGAGGGGCAGGGGTCGCCCGCAGCTATTCGGCGCCCCCGTCCTCCAGCGGCTCCTGCTGCGCCACCTCGCGGATGGCGGCCCAGATCGCCGCGCCCCCGAAGCCCCGGCGGGCCAGGAAGGCGTAAGCACTCGCGCGGGGGTCGCGTTTGCGGGACAGGGCGGGCCAGCGCCGTTCCAGCAGTTCGCGGGCCTCCTCGGCCTCCCGGTCGGGGTCGCGGGCGGCGAGCGTCTCCTCGATCAGCCCCTCGGACACGCCCCGGCGCTTGAGGGTCTGGCGCACCCGGAAGCCGCCCACGCCCCGGCGACTGCCCTCGGCGCGGGCGACCCCGGCGTCGTTCTGATAACCCAGCTCCTGCACGCGGGCCAGGACCTCGGCGGCGAGCGTAGGGTCGTCGGTGCGGCGGGCGAGGCGGGTTCGCAGCTCGGCTTCCGTGAGCGCCCGGCCCGCCAGTGCCCGGAAGGCGTAGGCGAGGAGGTCGTCTCTGGCCTTCTGCCGCTCGGGGTCCGGGGGGAGGGCTGCCTCGTCCGTCACGCCCGTCAGTATGCCGCTTGCGCCGGGGTGCCGGGGGGCGCTAAGCTCCCGAGGTTGCCCCCATCCCCAGGGTGGGGCGGCCCTGGCCCCGTCATCGGCGGCGGCCGGGAGCGCCGAGGCCCGGCGCGTCGAGTTCCCCGCGTGAGAGCGCGTGTGGGGACCGCCCCGCGAGATGCGGGAGAACAAGGAGAATCCTCATGGCCCTACGTCACAAGTCCGCCCAGAAGCGTCACCGCCAGAGCCTCAAGCGCCGCCTGATCAACCGCAGCCGCAAGAGCACCATCAAGACCTTCACCAAAAAGGCCATCGCCGCCGTGACGGCTGGCGAGGACGTGGCCGCCGCCCAGAGCAAGGCCGAGAGCCTGATCGACAAGGCCGCCAAGGGCAGCACCCTGCACAAGAACGCCGCGGCCCGCAAGAAGAGCCGCCTCGCCAAGGCCATCAACCGGGCCAAGGCCGCGCAGCAGGCCTGAGCTTCACCCGTCCAGAGCCGCCTCCCCTGTGGGGGCGGCTGTGTTGTGGGCGGCGCTAGTCCCGCGTCTCGGAGAGGTCGAGCAGCCCGGTATACGCGTCGAAATCCACCACGAGTTGATAGCGCCCCGGCTGCCCGCCGCCCACGAGGTGCAGGGTCCACTCGTCGCGGTCGCCCACCTTCTGACAGGTGCGCCCCACAAGCTGGCTTCCGTCGGGCGCGAGCAGCCGCAGCACCGCCCGCCCGCTCTGCACCTCGCAGCGGCCCCGGTAGCCGACCCGCTGCCCGTCCTCGTAGACCTCCAGCGTGTAGCGGTTCTGGCCCTGGGCGTTTACCAGCCACGTCGGGGTAAGGGTCACGTATCCAAACCGCAGACCCAGGGTCACGTACAGCAGCGCCAGAGCGGCAACCAGGGCGATCAGCAGGAGGCGCACCTCCTCAGTGTAATTCAGCTCACCCAGGGCTGTCGGTCGGGTTTCTCGCGTTCGGGGCCACCGCTCTCGCCAGCCGCGCCACGCCCGCCCGCAGCCGCTCGGGAGGCAGGTGCGCGAAGGCGAGCAGCATGGCGGGTGGACGTGGAAGCTGCGCGAGTGGCCCCGTTGGGGTCAGCGCGACGCCAGCGGCAGCGGCCCGGTGAACGGCCTCGGCTTCGCTCAGGCCCGGCGGCAGAGAGAGGTGGACGTGCAGCCCGGCCCGCGCCGGAGTGACCCTCCACCTAGGCAATTCGGTTTCCAGGGCTGCGAGCAGCACCTCGTGGCGGTGGCGAATCGCCTGCCGCGCTCCCCGCAGGTGCCGGGCATAGGCCCCCGAGGCCAGCACGTCGGCCAGGGCGCGGGCGTCCAGCGTGGCGGGAGCGCGGTCGGTGAGGGGGCGAGTGCCTGCCAGCACGCGGATGACCTCGCGCGGGGCCACGAGATACCCGCTGCGGGTCACGGGGGCGAGGCTTTTACTGAAACTCCCCAGCAGGATCACTCGCTCCGGCGCCAGCCCCTGCATCGCCGCCGGGGGCCGCCCGCCGTGGTGCAGGTCGGCGGCGTAGTCGTCCTCCAGCACGAAGGCCCCGGTCCGGGCCGCCCACGCCACCACCTCCGCTTGCCGCGCGGCGGGGAGCAGCGCTGTCGTGGGGTACTGCGCCCCCGGCGTGAGGTAGAGCAGGGTGGCCCGCGCGGGCAGCGCGGCGGGGTCGAGGCCGTGACCGTCCACCGGCACCGGGCAGAGGGTCGCCCCCGTCGCCCCCAGCGCGGCGCGGGCACCGGGGTAGGTGGGGTCTTCGAGTGCGGCGACCCGCCCTTCTTCCAGGAAGACGCGGGCCAGCGCGTCCAACGAGGCCTGGGTGCCTCCCGTCAGCATCACCATGTCGGGGGTCACGCGGGCGCCGCGCTCGGCATTGAGGTAGGCGGCGAGTGCCCGGCGCGTCTCCAGCGGGCCGAGTTCGGCGTCGGGGTCAGGGGGAAAGGCGTGCTCGGCGGCGCGGGCCTGCCGTGCCAGAGCCTGTGCCCACGCCCCCGCCGGGTACAGTTCCGGCACCGGCTGGCCGACCCGGAAGTCCACCGCGTAGTCGCCGCCCACGTCGGGCACGGCCCCCGCGAGGGCGCGGCTGGCCCACGCGCTGAGGGGGAGCGGCGCAGGCGCGGCGTCCGTCGGGGGCGGCGCGGGCACGGCCACGCGGGTGCCGCTGCGGGGGCGGGTCTGGAGGTAGCCTTCGGCCTCCAACTGCTCCAGCGCGTCCACCACCGTGTTGCGCGACACCCCCAGCCGCCCGGCGAGGGCGCGGTGCCCCGGCAGCCGGGTCCCCTGCGGCAAGGTGCCCGCCACGATCGCCCCCCGCAGGGTGCGGGCCACCCGCGCGTGCAGCGCCTCGCCGGGCAGAGGTGGGGGCAACCCGGCGGGCAGCCCGGCGTCGCCCCTCACGGCCGGGAGAACTCCCGCTCCAGCCACGCCGGGTCGCCCCCCTCGGCGGCGAGGGCCTGCCCTGCCAGGGTGAGAAAGCGGCCCACGGCCTCCTCCGCTTCCTCGGGCGTCACCCCATGCGCGGCGGGGTCCGCCAGCACCTCACGCAGCAGCCCGAAGACGGGTGCGTCGGGGTGCAACGTGCCCGCGACCGTCACGTCGGTCCGCCACTTCAGGAGGTAGTCCAGCGCGTAGGGGCCGGGTTCCAGCACGCAGCCGCCGGGATAGGGAATGCGGCCGGGAGCGCGGAAGGCGATGGTGGGAGAGGCCATGGACGCATGATGCACTCCTCATGTCGGCCCCCGCCGTGATGCCCGCCGCCTATCATGGCCTTCATCATGGACAGCGACCTGCTGCGGGCCTACGAGGTCAACCTGCCCCATTACGAGCAGTTGCGGGACGCGGTGGTGGCGCACACGACCCGGCTGCTCAGCGAGCAGGGCCTCAACATTCACCATGTCACTGGGCGGGTGAAGAAACGCGCCAGCCTCGCGGACAAGCTGCGGCGCAAGCCGGGGCGCTACCGCACGCTCGCGGACGTGACCGACCTCGTGGGGGTGCGGGTGATCACCTACTTCGCCAGCGACGTGGATGTGGTGGCCCGGCTGATGGAGGAACACCACGTCGTGGACTGGCACCACTCCAACGACAAGTCGCGGATGCACGACCCCGACCGCTTCGGCTACCTCGGCGTGCACTACGTGCTGCGGGCCGAACCCGACCTCGTGCCCGAGCTGCCCGGCCTGACCTACGAGGTGCAGATCCGCTCCATCCTCCAGCACGCCTGGGCCGAGATCGAGCACGATCTGGGGTACAAGAGCCGCGAGGCCGTGCCCCGCGAGGTCCGGCGCCGTTTCTACCGCCTCGCCGGGCTGCTGGAGATGGCCGACGAGGAATTCATGGCGCTCGACCGCCTCAGCCGCGACTATGCCGCCACCCTGCCGCGCCGGATCGAGGAGGCCCCCGACAGCGTCTTTATCGACGCGCCCAGCATGACCTACCTCCTGGGTGCGCCGCCGATCCACGACCTGGACACCCAGATTGCCGCTGCGCTGGGCGTGCCCCTGCTTTCGGGCTGGCCCGACCCCGAGCGCCCGCAGCGGCTGGCGAGCCTGCTGCACCATGTCGGGGTGCATTCGGTGGGCCTGCTTCAGAAGGAACTGACGCGGGGTGGGGAAGACGTGGTGCGTTTTGCTGCCGCCCTGCTGCCGCACCTGCGCGAGCTGTGGCGTCCGGCGGGCGGCCTGCGCCCCGGCAGCAGCGTGGTGAATTACGGCCTGCTGCGGGCCTGCGCCAATCCCGACACCGACCCCACCGAGGTCGTAAATCTGCTCGACCTCAGCGGCTCGGCGGTGCAGATGGCGGATACGGTGCGGGCGGTGTACGCGCGGGAGATGACGCCGGGGGACTGAGGGTCTGCCTCACAGCGGTGGCCGGACCAGTGGATGGGTTTGCCCTCCATTGGTCCGGCCCGAGTGGAGCGAGCATCCGTCATGGAGAGCGGCGGGAGAGGAGTTGAAGGGACGCTGTTCGTCCCTTCAACGCAACGGGGCACCGCAATCAGCTCCCAGCCCGCCGCTCGCGGTACCAGCGAATCAGCGCGTTCGTGCTCGAATCGTGCCGCAGCTCCGGCTCTGCCCCGGCTGTCAGCTCCGGCACGATCTGCCCGGCGAGCACCTTGCCGAGTTCCACCCCCCACTGGTCGAAGGAATTCACGTCCCAGACCACGCCCTGCACGAAGACCTTGTGCTCGTACAGCGCGATCAGGGCGCCCAGCACGCGGGGGGTCAGCCGCTCGGCGAGCAGCGTGTTCGTGGGCCGGTTGCCCTCGAAGACGCGGTGCGGGGCCAGTTCCGGTGAGATGCCCCCGGCCAGCACCTCCTCCCGCGTCTTGCCGAACGCCAGCGCCTCGGTCTGCGCGAACACGTTGGCCGTGAGGAGGTCGTGGTGCGTCGGCCCCTGCGCCGTGGGCAGGGGATTGAGGCTCTGCGCGAAGGCGATGAAATCGCAGGGAATCAGCGTCGTGCCCTGGTGGATGAGTTGGTAGAAGGCGTGCTGCCCGTTCGTGCCCGGCTGCCCCCACACGACCGGGCCGGTGTCGTAGTCCACCTCCCGGCCCTCCAGCGTGACGTGCTTGCCGTTGCTCTCCATGTCGAGCTGCTGGAGGTAGGCCGGGAAGTACGCGAGGTACTGGTCGTAAGGCAGCACCGCGTGCGTCTGGGCGCCGAAGAAGTTGCGGTACCACACCCCCAGCAGCCCCAGCAGCACGGGCAGGTTGGCTTCCAGCGGCGCGGAGCGGAAATGCTCGTCCATGTCGTGGAAGCCCGCCAGCAGCTCGCGGAACCCGTCCGGACCGATGGCGATCATCAGCGAGAGGCCGATGGCGCTGTCGAGGCTGTACCGCCCACCCACCCAGTCCCAGAAGCCGAACATGTTGGCGGGGTCGATGCCGAACCCCTGCACCGCTTCGGCGTTGGTCGAGACGGCGACGAAGTGCCGCGTCACGGCGCTTTCATCTCCCAATCCATCAACCAGCCACGCCCGCGCACTCGCCGCGTTCGCCATCGTCTCCTGGGTGGTGAAGGTCTTGGACGACACGATAAACAGCGTCTCGGCCGGGTCGAGGTCGCGGGTCTTCTCCACGAGATCGGTGCCGTCCACGTTGGAGACAAAGCGCAGGGTGAGGCCCCGGTCGGCGTAGTGCTTGAGCGCCTCGGACGCCATCACCGGGCCGAGGTCCGAGCCGCCGATGCCGATATTGACGATGTTGCGGATACGCTGACCCGTCGCCCCGCGCCACTCGCCGGAGCGCACCGCCTGGGCGAAAGTCGCCATACGGTCCAGCACCTCGTGGACGGCGGGCACTACGTTCTCGCCGTCCACCATCACCACCGCGTCGCGCGGTGCCCGCAGCGCGGTATGCAGCACGGCGCGGCCCTCGGTCACGTTGAGGCGCTCGCCCGCAAACATCGCGTCCCGTCTCTGCTCCACGCCGACCTCCCGCGCGAGGTCCAGCAGCAGGCGCAGCGTCTCGTCCGTCACCCGGTTCTTGGAGTAGTCGAGAAAGAGCCCCGCTCCTTCCGCCGTCAACCGCTCGCCCCGCTGCGGGTCCGCCGCGAAGAGGTCGCGCAGGTGCAGGCCCACGATCTCGGCGTGGTGCGCCGCGAGCGCCTGCCACGCGGGAAGTTGCGTTCTGGAGGGAACCGGGCGGGGGGCAGGGTCGCTCATGGCGGGAGCATACCAGCGGCTCCCGGCGGGCTTTGAAGGCGGCCATTGGGGGAAGGTTGGGGACTGGCAGCGCCATAGGTGAGGCACCTGACCTGGCAACTGGCAAGCGGGTTGCATTCCAGCTCGTCCCTCCCGGCTGGAAATCCGCCCACCTTCCGCGCTTGAATGGCGGGCGATTCGTCCGCCGCTCTGCATCCTCCCTCCGAAAGGAAGTGCCCCCACATGGCCCAGGCCTCCCCCGCTCAGCCCCTCCAAGACCGCGATGTGGTCATCGTCTCCGCTGTTCGCACGCCCATCGGGGCGATTCGCGGCTCGCTCTCCACCGTTCGCCCCGACGACCTCGCCGCCCACGTGATCCGGGAGGCGGTGGCGCGGGCGGGCATCTCCCCGGACCTGATCGAGGAAGTCATCCTGGGCTGCGCGAACCAGGCGGGCGAGGACAACCGCAACGTGGCCCGCATGGCCGCCCTGCTTGCGGGGCTGCCCGACACGGTGGCGGGGCTGACCGTCAACCGGCTGTGCGCCTCGGGCCTGTCGGCGATCAACACCGCCGCCCGCGCCATCCGCAACGGCGACGGCGACGTGTACGTGGCAGGCGGCGTGGAGAGCATGACCCGAGCGCCGCTGGTGATGGGCAAGGGCAGCCAACCCTTTGCCAATGGCAACGTGACGGCCTACGACACAACCCTGGGCTGGCGCTTTCCGAATCCCGCGATGGAGGCCCTCTTTCCGCTTGAGGCGATGGGGGAGACCGCCGAGAACATCGTGGAGCGCAGCCGCGCCGGGGACATTGCGGGCGGCGAGATTACCCGCGAGGAGCAGGACGCCTTCGCGCTGGAGTCGCAGCGGCGGGCGGTCGCGGCCCTGAACGCGGGCACCTTCCGGGGGGAGATCGTGCCGGTCGAGGTCAAGGGGCGGGGGGGCGTGACCGTCTTCGACACCGACGAGCACCCCCGGTATAAGCGCGACGGCGACACCTTCTCCCTCGCCACCGACGAGGCGACGCTGGCGGGGCTGAAGCCCGCCTTTCGCAAGGGCGGCAGCGTGACCGCCGGAAACGCCTCGGGCCTGAACGACGGGGCGGCGGCCCTCGTCCTGATGAGCGCGGGGAAAGCCCGTGAACTGGGCATCCAGCCGCTGGCCCGCTGGGTCGGCGCGGCGTCGGCGGGCGTGGACCCGCGCGTGATGGGCCTCGGCCCGGTGCCTGCCGCCCGCAAGCTGATGGAGCGGCTGGGTGTGAACCTGGGTGACGTGGACCTCGTGGAACTCAACGAGGCGTTCGCAGCGCAGGCCCTGGGCTGCATCCGCGAACTGAACCTTGACCCCGCGCGCGTCAACGTGAACGGCGGCGCCATCGCCCTGGGGCACCCCCTGGGCATGAGTGGGGCGCGGCTGGTGACTACCCTGACGCACGAGCTGCGGCGGCGCGGCGGGCGCTACGGGCTGGCGACCCTCTGCGTGGGCGTGGGGCAGGGCGAGGCGGCCCTGATCGAGCGGGTGGAGGCGTGAAAACGGTTCCGGTCCTCTCGCTGGAGGAAGCCGCCCACCTCGTCAAACCCGGCCAGACCCTGCTGGTCGGCGGCTTCGGGATGACGGGCAACCCGGTTCACCTGATGCACGCCCTCGCGGAAACCGGGACGGGTGACCTCACCTACGTCGCCAACAACGTGTCCGAACCCGGCCTCAGCGGGGGGCGGCTGCTGCGCAATGGGCAGCTTCGCAAGGCGGTCGGCTCCTACTTCACCTCCAACCCGGAGGCGGTGAAGGCGTACCAGGCGGGCGAGCTGGAGGTCGAGTTGCTCCCCCAGGGCACCCTTGCGGAAGCGTTGCGGGCGGGTGGGGCCGGAATCGGCGGCTTTTACACGCCGACGGCGGCGGGAACCGTGATTGCCGAAGGAGCAGACGTTCGCGTGCTGAATGGCCGCGAGATGGTCTTCGTGCCCGCCCTGCGCGGCGACGTGGCGCTGCTGCGGGCGTGGCGGGCGGACCGGGCGGGGAACCTCCAGTACCGCCTCACCGAGCAGAACTTCAACCCGCTGATGGCGACCGCCGCCGACCTCGTGATCGTGGAGGTCGAGGAGATCGTGGAGGTCGGCGTCCTGGCGCCCGAGCACGTCCACACGCCGGGGCTGTACGTGGATTACCTCGTGCAGGCCACCCTGACCCCGGATGACCTGGGCAGCAGCGCCGACGTGAAAGGCGGTGCGAAGAAGGTGGACGAGTCGCGGCTGCACATGGCCCGCCGTGCCCTGCAAGAATTGCGCCCCGGCGACGTGGTGAACCTCGGCATCGGGATTCCCACGCTGGTGGCCGACCTGATCACGCCCGAGCACGGGGTTATCCTCCACACCGAGAACGGCATGCTGGGCGTCGGCCCGGCCCCCGAGGGCGGCGGCGCGATGGAGTACCCCGTCAACGCGGGCAAGATTCCGGTCACGGCGCTGCCCGGCGCGAGTTACTTCGACTCGGCGGCCTCCTTCGGCATGATCCGGGGCGGGCATGTGGACGTGGCGGTGATGGGCGGCTTGCAGGTGGACGAGGCCGGGAACCTGGCGAACTGGGCCGTCCCCGGCAAGCCGCTGCTGGGCGTGGGCGGCGCGATGGACCTGGCGAGCGGGGCGCGGCGCCTGATCGTCACCATGACCCACACCGAGCCGGGCGGCGCTCCCAAGCTGGTGCCCGAATGCACCCTGCCGCTCACCGCGCGGGGCCGGGTGGACATGGTGATCACCGACAAGGCGGTCTTCGAGTTCGTGGACGGGGCGCTCACCCTGACCGGGCTGATGCCGGGGGCCACGCTGGACGAGGTGCGGGCGACGACAGCGGCGCGGTTCGTGGAGCGGGTGGGCGAGCTGACGGTCTGACGCGGGGGAAGCCCCCTCACCCTTTGCTGCGCAAGGCCCTCCGCCTCGCGGCTCTACGCGTCACCCCTGGGGAGAGGGGCGCTGCGAAGCAGCGGGGTGAGGGGTCCTTACTTCCCCACCCCCAACTGCCCTGCCAGCCACTCGGCCCCCTCGTCCACCGCCCCGGACGGCACCGCGTGGCCGCCCTCCCACCAGCGCAGCTCCTTCGGGCCGGAGGCGGCTGCGTACAGGCGCTCGGCCTGCTCGGGACGGATCACCGGGTCATGCCGCCCGTTCAGCATCAAGAGGGGTCGTCCCCCCAGCTTGTGGGCGGCCCGCAGGGGATCGGCCACCGTCCGCGCCACCGCCGTGAGCGGCGTGCCGCCCGGCAGGTCGCCGCCCGCCGCGAGGACGACAGCGCCGACCTCCCGCCGCTGGGAGGCCAGGACGACCGACAGGAACGACCCCAGCGAGTAGCCCACTACGCCCACCTGCCCAGCCTCACCCTGGAGGAACTCCACGCCCGCTCCCGCCTCCCGCAGGGCGAGGCGCCACAGCCGCGCGAGTTCCAGCGGGTTGCGCAGGGCCTGAAGCTCCAGCGGATCGCCCCGCGTGCCGTGCAGCGGCAGGTCGGGGGAGAGGGACGCCACCCCCCGGCGCAGCAGCGCCCGGCCCACCGTATCCGCCATCACGTCCCCGCGCGACGAAAAGCCGTGCAGCAGCAGGGCGGCGGGTTGGCCGGGAGCCGGGACCTCGGGCCGCAGCCACACGGCGGGTACGGCCTCACCCCCGGCGGGGAAGGTTAGGCGGGTCCGGGTGCCTTCTGGAACGGGGGTGGCGGCGGTCACCCGCCGAGGCTAAGGCCCCGGCCGCCGCGTGTCCGTGACCGGGTTGCCCGAGTGGGCAGGCGGGGCGAGCACGTCCCCAGCGCTGACCCCCGGCGCGAGTGCCCCGTGCAGGATCAGGCTGAAACGGTCCTGCCAGTCGCGCAGCACCTCGCGTTGGTCGCGGTGCCCGCCGTGCAGCAGCGCGAGCAGGCAGGCGTCCACCAGGAGCGCCCCCGCCATCCGGGTGTCTACCCCGTCACGCAGCACGCCCCGGTCGCGCATGGCGATCAGGACGGGCTCGACGAGCGCCACCAGCGTGACCGCCGTCGTCATCGCGTCCCGGTCGGCCTCCGCCTGACTGCCCGCAGGCTGCCGCGCCCCCAGCACCGCCTGCCCCACCGCCCCGACAAGGTGGCGGTAGCGCACCCCCAGGTCGGCCATCCGCGCTGTCACCTGTGCCCACACCTGCTGCGGGTTGGCCCCGGCCCGCAGGCGGGCGACCGCGTCGTCGCGGCTGGCCTGCACTGCCTTTTCGAAATGGGCGAGCAGCATATGCACCTTGGAGGGGAAATAGCGGTAGAGGTTGGTGCGGCTCACATACGCGGCGCGGGCAATGTCCTGGGCGCTGACCTCGTCCAGCCCCCCCCGCGCGAACAGCTCGAACGCCACCCGCGCGATGCGCTCGCGCCGGGCCTCGTCCTGCTCGTGGCGGTCGACTTTCACGTCCTCCAGGGTAGCGTGCCCAATCTGATCGCTGCGTAGCCGGGCGTACCCCCACGCTGAGGCGGCCTTCATCTGACCGGGGTTGTCTGGCCCCCATTCGGCGGGGGCCGATGCTCTATCCTGCCGGGCGTGCAGGTCCCCCCCGACAGCGGCCGCGACGACCCCCGCCCGGACGAACAGCGTCCGGTGCCCCCGCCCGTTCCGGACGCGGACGACCACGGCATGCCGGAACTGCGGTCCCTCATCGCCGACCGCCCTGGGGCCGAGCGCGAGGCGGTCGAGCGGGCCTACGTCTTCGCGCGGGACGCCCACGCCGGAGTTTCCCGCAAGAGCGGCGAGCCGTACATCACCCACCCGGTCGCGGTCGCGGTGATTCTGGCCCGGCTGGGGATGGACACCGAATCCATCATGGCCGGGCTGCTGCACGACACCGTCGAGGACGTGGACGGGGTGACCTTCGAGATCATCGAGCGCGAGTTCGGGGAGGGAGTGCGGCGCATCGTGGAGGGCGAGACAAAGGTCTCCAAGCTCTCCAAGCAGGGCAGCCAGCAGGCCGAGGTGCGCGACACCGGCCGCGACCTGCAGGCCGAGAACCTGCGCCAGATGCTCGTGGCGATGACCGGCGACATCCGCATCATCGTGGTCAAGCTGGCCGACCGCCTCCACAACATGCGGACGCTAGGCTCCATGAAGCCCGAAAAACAGGTCCGCATCGCCCGCGAGACGATGGAAATTTTCGCCCCGCTCGCGCACCGCCTCGGCATCGGGCAGATCAAGTGGGAACTCGAAGACCTCGCCTTCCAGTATCTCCAGCCCGACGCCTACGCCTACCTCCAGACCCGGCTGCGGACCCGGCAGGAGGAGCGGCAGCAACTCATCGAGCAGGCGGTCGCGGGGCTTCAGGCGGCCCTGGAAGACGATCTCGAACTCCCCGAGTGGGTCAGCGACATCGATATCGCGGGCCGCAGCAAGCACCTCTGGAGCATCCACAACAAGATGCAGAAGGAGGGCAAGGCGCTCGAGCAGATTTTCGACCTGCTCGCCATCCGGGTGATCCTGACCCCGCGCGAGCTGCAAGTGCCCCCCGGCACCGATGAAAAGCGCCGCGAGCGGGCCGAGGAAACGCGGGAAAAGCGCATCTGCTATCACACGGTGTCCATCGTGCATTCGATGTGGACGCCGCTGCCGGGCCGCTTCAAGGATTACATCGCGGTCCCGAAGCCCAACGGCTACCAGAGCCTGCACACCACCGTGATCAGCCAGAGCGGCCAGCCTATCGAGGTGCAGATTCGCAGCTTGCGGATGCACGAGGTCGCCGAGTACGGGGTCGCCGCCCACTGGATGTACAAGCAGGGGAGTGCTCTGGCGCAGCGCGACCGCGAGAACTGGATCGCGCAACTGCGCGAGCTGCAAAACGAGATCAACGACGCGTCGGATTACATGGACGCGGTCAAGACCGACATCCTCTCGCAGCGGGTGAGGGTCTTCACGCCCAAGGGCCTGGCGATCAGCCTCCCGGCGGGCAGCACCCCGGTGGACTTCGCCTACCACATCCACACCCGCATCGGGGAGACGACGGTGGGGGCACGGGTGAACGGCTCGATCGTGCCGCTGTCGCACCGGCTGCAAAACGGCGACATGGTGGAAATCGTGACCTCGAAAAACAGCAAGCCGAACCAGGGCTGGCTGAACTTCGTGGTGACCCGCTCGGCCCGCGCCAAGATTCGCCACTACTTCCGGCAACAGGAGCGCGACGAGGCCCTGCAGCGCGGCCACGACCTGCTGGAGCGCTACCTGCGCAAGCGGCACCTGCCCGTGCGCCAACTGATGCGGACCAAGCTGCTGGAGGACGCCTCGCAGAAGCTCCTGGGCACCCGCAACCCCGACGACCTGTACCTCGCCCTGCATGCGGGCAAGCTGACCCCCAGCGTGGTGGGGCGGCTGCTCTCGCCCAGCCTCGCGCAGGAGCAGGCCGACGCGGTCGCCCGCCGCGCCTCGCCCACGCCCCGGCCCCCCACCCCCGGAGGCGTGTACGTCGAGGGCCTGAGCACGGCCACCAAGCTCGCCAACTGCTGCAACCCGATCCGGGGCGACCAGATCATGGGCTACCTCACGCGGGGGCGGGGGGTCAGCATCCACCGCATCGACTGCCCCAACATGATCCGGCTGCTCAAGGACGAGCCCGAACGCTGCGTCGCCGCCTCCTGGGATTCGGGCACGCCGGGCGGCACCATCGTGGACCTCGACGTGGTGGCCCCCGACCGCCAGGGCCTGCTGGCCGACGTACTGGGGGCGATCGCCGCCGAGAAGCGCAGCCCGATGAAGATTGAGGCGGGGGTGGGGGCGGACGGCGTGGCCCACATCCTGCTGCGGCTGGCCGTGACCGGACAGGCCGACCTGGAGACGGTGCGGGAGGCGATCCGGCGCGTGCCGGGGATCACCGATGTGGTGCGGCAGGGCAAAAACGGTGGGCGGGGGCGCGTGAGTGCTTGAGGGGAGCTGGAAGCCTGGGAGCCCCAGACTCTTTTCCGCAGTTTTAGAAAGCAGCGCAGCAAAGGGGGCGTGTCAGCCACGCCCCCATCAACCTTTCCTGCTCTGACTACGCCCGCCGCAGCCAGCGCCCCAGCAGCAGCGGCGCTCCCTCCGCCGCGACCCACACCAGCACCGCGTAGCGCAGCGCCCGCACCAGCGGCAGGTCGCTCAGCCCACCCAGCACCGCCGCCAGCCCGAAATACACCGCGAAGACGATCAGCAGGCCGAGCACGGCGACGGTGGCTCGCCCAGTCCAGTCACGCGGCGGCTGGTAGTTGGGGCGCACGAACCAGAACCCCGCCGTCAGCCCCAGGGCGACCGCATACTCGCGCGGCGTTCCGGCAGGCAGGAAGGCCGCGACCGCCAGGAACAGCGCCGGAATCAGCCAGCGGGTCGCCCCCGGCTGCGCGAAATGTCCCCGTGCCGCGAGGGCCGCAAAAGCCGCCCCCAGTCCCAGTCCCACGATCACGTCACTCGGATAATGCACATTCAGCGCCAGCCGCGAAAAGGCAATCAGGCCAATCAGGATCAGGGCGACGACCCACGCGCCGGGCCGCCCAAGCTGCGCGGCGATCCCGCCCCACAGGGTCGTGCTCATCTGGGTGTGCCCGCTGGGAAGGCCAGGGCCGCCCGCCGTGGCCCGCGCCGCCTCGCTGGCGACCGCGCCGTTGTCGAAGGGGCGGGGCAGATCGAAGCCGAACTTCAGGGCCGTATTGACCAGATACGACAGGGCAAAGGCGACGCCCAGATTGCGCCCGCCCCAGGGGTTCACCAGCCAGGTGTAGAGCGCGAGCACGACGATAAAGACCTCGTCACGTCCCAGGTTCGTGACGGCCAACCAGAAGGCTTCCATGTCGGGCCATTGTGACGCTTCTTTCGTTCCGGATGCCAGGGGGCGGGGCCGTTACACTGGGGGCATGACGGTTTCTTCCTCCCCGGTGCAGGCTGGCCCGGCGCACCGTTCCGAGTCCGCGCTGGAGCTGCGCGGGATCACCAAACGCTTTCCCCTGGTGCTCGCCAACGACAACATCTCCATGAACGTGCGGTGGGGCAGCGTCCACGCCCTGTGCGGCGAGAACGGCGCGGGCAAGAGCACCCTGATGAAGATCGTGTACGGCGCCCAGCCCCCCACCTCCGGCGAGATCGTCGTGGACGGTGAGGTCGTGAACTTCACCGACCCCTCGCAGGCCATTGCGCGGGGCATCGGCATGGTGTTTCAGCACTTCATGCTGGTGGATACCCTGACCGTCACCGAGAACGTGATTCTGGGCGCCGAGCCGACCTCGGGCGGGGCCATCGACTACGCCTCGGCGCGGCGGCGGGTGGCGGAGTTGATTCGGCAGTTCGGCTTCGCCCTCAACCCCGACGCCCTGGTGGGGGACCTCCCGGTGGGCCTCCAGCAGAAGGTCGAGATTCTCAAGACGCTGTACCGGGGTGCCCGCATCCTGATTCTGGACGAGCCGACCGCCGTGCTGACCCCCAGCGAGACGGACGAGCTGTTCGACTTCCTGAAAAATCAGTACGCGGCGAGCGGCAACGCCGTCATTTTCATCAGCCACAAGCTGCACGAGGTCCTGCACATCTCGGACACCATCTCGGTGATTCGCGACGGCAAGATGATCGGCACCATTCCCGCCCAGGGCGCGACCACCGAGACGCTCGCCCAGATGATGGTGGGCCGTGAGGTCAGCCTGCGGGTGCAGAAGGCCCCCGCCCAGCCCGGCGAGGTCGCGCTGGACGTGCGCGGGGTCAGCGTGCGCGGCGAGCACGGCTTCGCGGTCAAGAACGTGTCCTTTCAGGTGCGGGCGGGCGAGATCGTCGGGATCGCGGGCGTGGAGGGCAACGGCCAGAGCGAACTCGTGGAGGCGATCACCGGCCTGACTCCGGTCGCGGGCGGCGAGATCACCTACCTGGGCCGCCGGGCGCAGGGCGTGCGCGAGGTCGAGGCGTCGGGCCTCTCGCATATCCCCGAAGACCGCAATGAGCGCGGGCTGGTGCTGGACATGACCACTGCCGAAAACTACATCCTGGGCGAGCACGACCGCGCTCCCTTCGCCGGGCCGCTGGGCTTCTTGCGGCTGGACGTGATCGCGGAGAACGCCAAGCGACTGAGCGAGCAGTACGACGTGCGCCCCCGCAGCCCCCACCTGCGGGCCGGGCAGTATTCCGGCGGCAACGCCCAGAAGCTGATCGTGGCCCGCGAGATGCGGAAAGGTCCCAAGATTCTGGTCGCTTCCCAGCCCACGCGCGGGGTGGACATCGGCGCGATCGAGTTCATCCACGCCCGCATCGTGGAAGCCCGCGATCAGGGCCTCGCCGTGCTGCTCGTCAGCGCCGATCTGGGCGAGGTGATGAACCTCTCCGACCGCATCCTGGTGATGTACGAGGGCGAGGTCGTGGGCGAGGTGCCCGCCAGCGAAGCCACCGAGACGGGCCTGGGCCTCTTGATGACCGGCAGCGGCGGCACGAGCGGCCGCAGCGGCGAGATCAGCGAAACCCTGCAAACCGGCGAACGCTGAGCTGGATAAGGGATAAAGCAGAGGGGCCGCCTCCGGAATGGGGGCGGCCCTCGCGATGACGGGAAGGGGTTTAGAGGCAGTCCACGACGGGAATCTGGGTGACGCTCTCCGCGATGTTGCTCGCCCCGCCTGCGGCGTCGTAGCCCTGCACCCGGACGTAGGTGTAGCCCTTGACGGTCACGTTCGTGATGGGGTTCACAGTGATCGCCTGGGCACCCAGGCCGTTTTTCAGGGTCTGGGGAGCCATGCCGGGCGTCAGGGTGTACTCGTAGCGCCCTGCTCCCCGGTAGTCGATCGGGCCGTAATCCTCCGTGGCGACGGTCTTGGTCTGCCCCGTACGGGCACCCGTGAACTGAATCGCCAGTTGCGAGAGGCCGCCCGTCCAGCTCACGTCCACACCCACGCGCGTATCCCGGTTGTCGCAGATCACGTAGCTGCCCGCCGCGATGGTGTTGCCATTCTGGTCACGAACGTTTTGCGTCAGGCGGTAGCTCGTCTCGTAGCCGGTGACCGACAGATTACGGACGGGACTCACGGGGGTCACTCCTCCACAACTCGCCAGCACAGCACTCAGGCTAGTACAGCGTTTTTGAATTTGTCATAGTGAGGTATGAGCCGTCCTCTTCGCTATCCAGTGACTTTGAGTGCTAAGCAAGAACAGACTCTGCACG